>JAKQGD010000523.1 GCA_029573365.1 Bacteroidota bacterium
GAATTCACCGTTTCTTCCATAACTTTTGACACAACCATCCCGGAACACATCTTCAGTAAAGCCAGCCTGAGGTAAAAGGACGGAATATTTCGCTATCCTGGTTGAAAGGCCGGTGGAGGATGTCTTTGGGGCTGCAGATAAGCATATCTTTGCAGGAAGAGATCTTCATGGCAAATTGTTTTTTGATTTTGAGATTAAGAGAAAATCTCTTAAATTTGTTAAAGTTCAAAAACCAAGACCATTCCAATGAGCATTCCTGACATCAGGCTTGTCTATATGAACCTTGTTGCGGCACTGTTGGTACTGATTGCCGGCATATTGTGTTTATTGAATCCAGAAAACCATGTAGTCTTACTGGCTTTGTTGTTCATTGTGGGCGGAGAAGCTGCTTTTGTAACCTGGGGCATGGACAGGGTGGAACACCGGGAATCAAGACCCCTTCAATTTCTCTTTTATATTGGCATAGCTGCCATGCTCCTGGCTCTTATCATATTATTCTTCAGACCATACCTGGAGCTATACACGATCCATATTACCGCGATGTTGCTGATAATTGTCTATATCCTGCAATTGATACTTGCCGTCAAGATCTACCGGACCATTAAAAACCGGAGCTCTATGTGGTTGATTATCATCTCTGCGGTCCTGCTGGCAGCAACCCTGCCTTTTTTGATTTATCCCCCATTTACACCCGACATACGTGCCACCTGGATGGCTGTTCTCAGTTTTTTGTGTGCAGCCACTATCCTTGGCTGTTTTACTCTGGCCCGCAGGGTGGTGTTGCATCCTGTGCACAAATAATCCCCCCTCTTTTAAACTTTGGAAGTAAACCTGAGTCAAACCGCAGGTCATTGTTTATCATTCAACATTAGTACACACGAACATGTCAAAACGTACACGATGGATTCTGGTAGCGCTTGTATTTTTATTGCTTGGCGGTCTTGTTCTCTTTCCCACAATAAGGAAGATTTTCAATAAAAACGAAACCATGGTTGTCCCGGGCAGGGAAGGTATGCGTCAGCGGGTTTTGAACGTGAATGCAGAA
>JAKQGD010000536.1 GCA_029573365.1 Bacteroidota bacterium
TGAGTCATGCAATCAGTTGATGGATACATTTAACTTTGTTGTAACTGTTTTAGATACTACTTCTACTGACCTGAGATGTAGAAAAACATTTCCTCGAATTCTTGATCTAGATCCTCCAAGAGTACGAGATAATGTAAATAATCATGCCATTATTATGACATCATGCTCTGACAATCTTGTTATTACTCCCTCATACAGCAATACGAATATTAATGACACAGTTAGAACTTATTTCTGTTCGGATGTTCTGCTCGATTACCCAATAAATGTTTATTTTTGGTCTAATGGTCAGGTAATTGGCTCCTGTATGTCTCTTGCCACTCCCATTGACCCTGATGGAATTTGCTCCGCAGGCAAAGCGGGCATACTTGGATATATTGAAACTGAATCCGGAAAACTGGTGCCTGAAGTCAATGTAAACCTATTGGGAAGCAATATGCCTGCTTATGCCACAGTAAACGACGGTATGTATATGTTCCCGGGAATGGAAACGGGAGGCACCTATGATGTCAGGCCAGTGCGTGACAACAAGCCTCTCGAAGGAGTAAGCACACTGGACCTAATACTGATGCAAAGGCATGTACTGGGGCTTTCAAAACTGACCACTCCGTATGATTTGATAGCTGCGGATGTCAACCACGATGACCGAGTGACCGCTTCAGATATCGTGCAGCTTCGTAAATTGATTCTGGGAATAACAGACAAGTTCCCTGAAAATACTAGCTGGAGGCTGGTAGACAAAGGGTATGAATTCCCTGATGCTTCCAATCCTTTTGCTGAACCGTTCAGGGAGGTATACCATATCGATGAATTGAATTCCAGGATGAGAATCGACTGGATCGGGGTCAAGATAGGTGACGTCAATGCCAGCTATTCGCCAAATGTCAATGACAATACACAGAGAAGATCAGCAGGATTTAACCTTCTCGTGGATGACAGGACTTTGGCCTCCGGTATGGATGTGGTTCCGGTGATTGCCTCCGCTGACATCATGATGACAGGGTTGCAGACCTCCATGGAAATCAGAGGTCTGGACAAAGTGACTCTGAGACCAGGAGCCATCGACCTGAGTGACGCCAATTACTCCTTCCGCAACGGGGTTCTCACGATTTCGTGGAATAATACTTCCGGTGCGACGATAAGGAGCGGAGAGACACTTTTTGAGATTCTTGCAGAAAACGGAGCAGGCTCTAGATTATCTGACATCATGAGCATCACAGAGGAGAGAATAGCTTCTGAATTCTACACCGGAAACATGAACGCAGACAGACTTGGACTCAGGATAAATGTCCAGCCTACCGAAGCTTTTGAATTGCTCGGCAGCAAGCCGAATCCTTGGGAAAACCAGACTGCAATACACTTTAGCATTCCTGCAAAAGGCGAGGTGTCCCTGACAGTCAGGGATGTCACAGGACGTATGGTTTACTCTGCAAAAGAAAGATTTGATGCCGGCCACAACAGTTTCCCTGTGACCAAAGATATGATTTCGGGCCACGGCCTTTTGCTTTACGAAGTGAAGTTTGCAGACGAAGTAAAAGTAGGTAAGATGATCAATATCAAATAATCGAACTGTTTTCTTGACAATAACAAAATGCCTTTGCCGCCAGCCGGTAAGGGCATTTTTATTTTTACGTCAATTAGTGATTTATAAAGGTCTGCAGCTGATCGGCTATTTTGCGGTCATTGCTGAGCCGTGGCACTTTGTTCTGGCCTCCCAGTTTGCCTTGTGTTTTCATATAGTTTCTGAAAGCATCCCTTGTAAGACTCGTTACCTTGAGCATTTGAAGGATGTTACCTTTTCGGAGGTCTTCATAGTAGATGTTTTCTTCTCTGAGTTTTTGGTCCAGGCTGCTAACAAATAAATTCATGTCACCCGGCGGGTGGTCAAATTCCACAAACCATTCGTGGTAGGGTGACAGTCCATCAGGTGGTGTTACTTGGGGTGCTACTGTAAATTCAACAATTGCAGCACCGGTTTTTTTTGTGGCATATTGCATGGCCTCCTCCACTTCCTTACCTATGACGTGTTCGCCAAATGCTGATATGAAATGTTTGATTCTTCCCGTGACTAATATTTTATACGGATCGAGGCTCGTAAACCTGACACAGTCTCCGATATTGTAACACCACAATCCGGCATTGTTGCTGATGATGAGGGCATAGTCCCTGTCTTTTTCTACCTGACCCAGCATGAGTCGTGGTGGATTTTTTTCTAACACCTTGTCTGCAGGTATAAATTCAAAAAATATACCTGAACGGGTATTCAGTAAAAGCCCGGGATCGTTTTTATCATCCTGGAAGGCAATAAAACCTTCAGACGCCGGGTAAGTTTCGATGCTGTCAATGCGGCCCCCTGTCAACTCTTCGAGTTTGCTGCGGTATGGTTCGAAATTTACACCACCATACATAAAAAGGCTGTATTGTGGGAAAACTTCCAGGACAGTTTGTTTTCCGGTTTTTTCTAGCAACCTTTCGTAATACATCTGTACCCAGGGAGGTATGCCACTGATGAGTGACATGGGTTGGCCCAATGTTTCGTCAACAATACGATCGAGTTTCTCTTCCCAGTCTTCAATGCAGTTGGTGTCATAGCCGGGTAGCTGATTTTTTTTGGCCCACGGCGGTATTTCATGGTTTACGATGCCGGATAATCTGCCTGTGGGAATGCCACCTTTTTGTTCTAGCTCCGGCGATCCGGAGAGGAAAATCAGCTTGCCATTGAGCACAGAGTAATTGCCAGATTGCCTGAAATAGTTAAACATGGCATTTCTGGCAGTATTTATATGATTGGGCATGCTTTCGTCCGTGATGGGTATGTATTTTACTCCACTGGTGGTCCCTGAGGTCTTTGCAAAGTATCTTGGCAATCCGGGCCACAAGACATCTTTCGTTCCCCGGGTAACCAAATCAATATAATTTCGCAGTTCTTCGTAATCCCGTACGGGTACCCTTTCCTTATAGTCATCGTAACTATGAATGGACTTAAAATCATGGTCCCCGCCAAAGTCCGTATTTTTTCCTTTATTCACAAGGTAGTTGAGGATTTTTTGCTGATCTGCTACTGCCGTTTTTTTCCAGCGGGCTATATCCCGGCTGATGTAAGCTGCCGCAAGTTTAATGATCTGTGTCCTCAGGCTCATGGAAAAAATATCATTGGGGGCAAAAGTAAGAAAAAAACTACTCCCTGGAAGGGCTCACCATTATTTGGGCAGCTTCATCTGGTAGATCAGCCTTCTAATGCTGTATTTACCGGCACCATTGGCGATAAGCAGTAATAGGCCACCACACAATGCGAGATTTCTCATAAAATAA
>JAKQGD010000575.1 GCA_029573365.1 Bacteroidota bacterium
CTGAGGAGCATGACAAACATCTGGCTTATATTTCCCATCTTTCGCATGTAAGCTCATTTATGCTGGGCCTCACCGTGCTCGACATAGAAAAGGACGAAAAGCAGATTTTCCAGCTCGCAGGCACAGGATTTGCCAGCACCGTAAGGCTGGCTAAGAGCAACCCTAAAACCTGGTCAGCCATCTTTGGCAAAAATCAGAAATATGTGCTCGAGGCTCTTAACAGCTATATAGCACATCTAGAAAATTTCAGAAACCATCTGGCATCAGGAAACCTGGCTGCCGCCGAAAAGCTGATGGCCAACAGCAATGAAATACGCAGAATTTTACAATAAAAAAGCACAATATAAATTCCACATATCATGAATCCATTTAAAAAAGAAAACAAACCCCTGTTGATAGCAGGCCCCTGCAGTGCAGAAACGGAGGAGCAAGTAGTGCAGACAGCCGCCCGGCTATTCAGGACAGGGAAGGTGGACATCCTCAGGGCAGGCATCTGGAAGCCTCGTACCAGGCCGGGAGCTTTTGAAGGCATAGGCACCAAAGGGCTGCCCTGGCTGCAAAAAGCCCGTGAACTCACAGGCTTGCCTGTAGCAGTAGAAGTGGCCAAAGCCAGCCATGTGGAACTATGTCTGGAATTTGGCATAGACATACTGTGGATAGGTGCCCGCACTACCGTCAATCCTTTTGCCGTACAGGAAATAGCCGATTCGCTTAAGGGAGTAGACATGCCCGTACTGCTCAAAAACCCCATCAATCCAGATCTGGCTCTATGGCTGGGTGGCATGGAAAGGCTCCAGAATGCAGGACTCACCAAGCTGGGTGCCATCCACAGGGGATTTTCGTTTGCCGGAGAAAAAATCTACCGCAACAGGCCGCAGTGGCAGATAGCCATTGACTTTAAAAATGCCATGCCTGACATACCCATGATCAACGACCCGAGTCATATCTGCGGCCGCAGAGACCTGTTGCAAAAAGTGGCCCAGAAGGCCCTCGACCTCAACTTTGACGGACTGATGATCGAGTCCCACATAACTCCGGATACTGCCTGGAGTGATGCTGCTCAACAGATTACTCCGGAGGTTTATGGACAGTTGATAAATGACCTCGTCTTAAGGCAGGTGGACCCGACTTCCCTCAGAGAAAAATCAGAACTCGAGAGACTCAGAAAACAAATAG
>JAKQGD010000010.1 GCA_029573365.1 Bacteroidota bacterium
GTCTGATGGGATTGGTACTCGACCCGGATTATCAGGTCAATCGACAGCTCTATAGCTGCTATGCGTATGATGCAAATGGAGCATTGACTGATCGGGTTGTAAGACTTCGAGATGAGGGAAGGCAGTTGGTAGAAGAAGCAGTGGTGGTGGATGGTATTCCGGCGGCACGCAACCATGCAGGTTGTCGTTTGGGTTTTGGGCCTGATAATAAATTGTACATTACCACTGGTGATGCCAGTCGTAAGAACCTTGCCCAAGATAGAAGTTCTTTGGCCGGTAAAATTTTGCGACTTGAGGCCGATGGCTCTATACCTACTGACAATCCGTTTGCCAATTCACCGGTCTATAGCTACGGACACCGAAACCCACAAGGGATAGACTGGCATCCAATCACAAGTTTGATGTACAGCAGTGAACATGGGCCAAGCGTGTTTGATGGACCGGCAGGAGGAGATGAGATTAACTTAATTGAAGCGGGTACAAACTATGGCTGGCCACTGGTGTCACACGACGAGGAAAAGGAAGGAACTGAGCCTCCTCTTATTCAATTTACTCCGGCTGAGGCACCAGGGTCATTACTGGTGTATAGTGGGAAGGTATTTGGTCAATACGCACATAATTTGTTCTTTGGAGCCTTGCGAGGAGAAGGATTGGTGCGGATAGTGATGGATGAGGCTCACCCTAAACAAGTAGTGATGGTGGAAAAATTACCGATTGAGGTAGGGCGAGTGAGAGAGGTACGGGAAAGTCCTGAGGGATATATTTATTTTACGACAAGCAATACTGACGGTAGAGGCACAGTACGGGAGGGTGATGACAAGGTATATCGGTTGGTACCAGATAGATAATTACTGATACACTTTTTATTTGCTTACTTTGCTATTGGTCTGCCAGAGTGAGATTTATACTGCTGGTATCTTTGGGGGGATTTTTTATAGAAGTCTTGATGATAGTCTTCGGCTTCGTAAAAATTGGTAAAAGGTTCAATAGTGGTCACAATTGGCTTATGGTATTGATCAGATTTTTCTAGACTGGATATTTTTTCTAAAGCTAGCTGCTTTTGAGTGTTACTGTGATAAAAAATGATGGTTCGATATTGTGAGCCACGATCGACATATTGACCACCGGCATCGGTAGGATCAATGTAGTTGAAAAAAGTATCAAGGAGCTTTTGATAGGTGATTTTTCGGGGATTAAAGTGAACCTGAACAGCTTCGGCATGGCCGGTAGTGCCCTGGCATACATCTTGGTAGGTGGGATTGATAGCATGCCCACCGGCATAGCCGTTGATAGCTTTAGTTACCCCAGACAAACTTTCAAAAGCAGCCTCGACACACCAAAAACAACCGCCAGCAAAGGTAGCAATTTCCTGATTTCTTACTCTCATATTTACAGTGCTGAATGATTGGTGATTATATAGGTTGGCTGACTTTGCTTGAGAGTGGATAGCTGGTAAAACAGTTGATGTTCAGGTGGATAAAACAAAGCTGAGTCAATGCCTGCATTGTTTGCAGCCTGCACATCTTTGTCAG
>JAKQGD010000011.1 GCA_029573365.1 Bacteroidota bacterium
ACCAGCTTCTGGCCTTCAGCATTGGGGTGTTTGCCATCAGTGAGGTTTAGCTCCGGCCTGGCGGCCACGCCCTCCAGCAGGAAAGGGATAAGTGACGCATTGTATTCTTTGGCCAGTTTTGGAAAGATGGCAGCAAATCTGCGTGTGTAGTCGTTGCCCATATTGGGCGGAGCATTCATGCCCGCGATGACCAGCTTTGCATCTGGGTATGTCTGCTTTACTTTGTCCAGGATGGCCTTAAGGTTGGATTCCGTTTCTTTAAGATCCAGGCCCCTTAGCACGTCGTTGGCTCCCAGCTCGAGGACAAAGACATCTACTTTTTGTTTGAGCACCCAGTCTATTCGGTTTTTACCTCCTGAGGTCGTTTCGCCGCTGAGCCCGGCATTGACCACGGTATAATGCAGTCCCAGGCTGTCTATCCTCTTCTGTACCAATGCGGGAAAGGATTGTTCTTCGTCGAGCCCATATCCTGCCGTAAGGCTGTTGCCAAAAAACAGGATGGTACCCAAATCCGATTTTACAGCCTGCTCGTGGGCGTTCGAAGGTATTTCGTCCTTTTTTGTGCCATCTGCAGCAACCTGTGGGGTGGGATCAGGGTTTTGTTTACACTCAATAAACCCCATTACCACAAAAAACAAAAGTGAATATAATCCCGTGGCGACCCCTGAATATATTTTGGATTTGAACATTTGTCTTCAGATGTTATTACATTGAAACCAACCCATCATAAAAGAGTTTTAAAAAAGTCTAAAGTATGGCTGAAATACTGAAAATCGAAGACCTGAGCATGCACTACCGCAGCAGTGACAGGGAACTTACCGTGCTGCAGGCTGTCAATATTTCTATTGATGAAGGGGAAACTGTAGCCATCACCGGCCCGTCGGGCAGTGGCAAGACAACGCTGATGGGTCTGGCTGCTGCCCTGGACAATCCCTCAGAGGGAAAGGTGACCATCATGGGCAAGCCTGTAAATCCGCTCTCAGAGGACGAACGTGCGGAGTTGCGTAACAAATTTATAGGGTTTATTTTCCAGAATTTTCAGCTCATGCCCAGTCTGACAGCTCTCGAAAACGTGATGCTGCCTATGGAACTGCAGGGCAGAAGCGGGGCTCATGCCGAAGCACTGGCCCTGCTCGAAAGAGTGGGCCTGGGTGCACGGGCTACCCACTATCCATCACAGTTGTCAGGTGGTGAGCAGCAACGTGTGGCACTGGCACGGGCATTTATCAACAGGCCCCGAATTCTCTTTGCTGACGAGCCCACGGGCAATCTTGATGGCGACACTGGGGCCCTGGTGGAGCAACTTATGTTTGACCTGAACAAGGATTTTGGTACTACGCTTATCATTGTTACTCACAATCCCGATCTGGCTGCCCGCACAGGACGTATCATCAGCCTACGATCAGGACGCATCATCAGTGACGCTAAAACTTCAGCAAACTAAGATGAGAAGATTTGGCTTTCTGGTAAAAACGGCCATCCGTGACAGTCGAAAAAACAGGCTGAGGCTGGTGCTTTTTATGTCATCCATCGTGCTGGGCGTAGCGGCCTTGGTGGCCATCAATTCTTTTAACTACAACTTGAGGCATGAGATTGACAAGGAGGCAGCCACCCTGCTGGGGGCAGACCTCGCCGCTTCAGGTAATAGGCCTGCTGACCCTGAGATACTCCGCATACTCGATTCTCTGCCCGGCGAAAAAGCCAGGGAAATGGAAATGCTCTCAATGTCCTGGATACCCAAAAACGATGCCACCCAGTTTATCAGACTCAAGGCCCTGGAGGGTAATTTTCCGTTTTATGGCAAGATAAAATCTGATCCGGCTCCGGCTGCCGCCACATTCCGAGAGGGCCCCGGTGCCCTGGTAGACAAAAGCCTGATGCTCCAAAATGGACTTCAGCCCGGTGATTCGATCAAAATAGGTAAAAAAATGTTTGAGATCCACGGCAGGCTATCAGGTGCCATAGGAAGCATAGATGCAGCCTCAGCCGTAGCTCCCGCCGTGTACATAAGCCTGGCCTCGCTGGACAGCACAGACCTCGTTCAACCGGGAAGCCTGATCAACTATGCTTACTACTACAAAGTGCCGGAGGGCTTTGACATTGAAAACTGGAAAGCTACACGCAAAAAACTGTTCAGGTCAGAAAGCCTCCGGGTCGAAACCATAGAAGACAGGAAAGACAACCTCAACCAGGCTTTTGGTTTTCTCAATTCGTTTCTCAATCTGGTGGCTCTCGTCGCTCTCTTGCTCGGGTGTATAGGTGTGGCTTCCAGCGTGCTCATTTATATAAAGTCAAAGACCGATTCCATAGCATTGCTTAGATGTCTGGGTCTCAGACCGGGGGAGGCATTTATGGTTTATTTTATCCAGGTCATGGTGCTGGGTGTCATCTCCGTCATTGTGGGAGTCTTGCTGGGTGTAGCCATACAAAGTACCCTGCCTTTGCTACTCAAGGATTTTTTGCCTGTGACTGTACAGTTAAAAATTTCGCCGCGGGCCATAGCCGAGGGGCTGGGAATCGGCTTGGCAGTTTCGGGCCTTTTTTCTATGGTCCCTTTGGTAGGAATACGGAAGATCAGTCCGTTAAAAACCCTCAGAGTCTCCTATGAAGACAATAACCTTAAAACCGATTTTGTTACTGTGTTGCTGTATGCTGTCATACTTTTGGTGCTGCTATTGTTTATGTGGCTGCTCACCGGCTCATGGATGGCAGCGGCCGTTTATGTCGGAGCTCTGATGGTGGCCTATCTGCTGCTGTCCGGAGTTTCTGTTGCGGTGATGAAAATCCTGCGAAGGTTTATACCCGAAAGTGCCGGTTTTATCACCAGGCAGGGACTTTCCAACCTTTTCAGGCCCGACAACCAGACCAGAACCATCATGGTTACCATGGGTATGGGCACTGCAGTACTGACCACCATGATCGTGCTCCAAAGCATGTTGCTGAGCAATGTATCTCTGATGGATGAGGGCAAACAACCCAATATGATCCTCTATGGCATCGAAACCGGTCAGGTCGACACACTCAGTCGTGTCACCGAAAGTTTTGGCATGCCGGTGTTGCAAAAAGTGCCCATAGTGACCATGAGGATAGAAGGCTGGAAAGGAAAAACCAAGACGGAATGGATGGCCGACACTACGATGAACTCAAAGCGGTGGGCCGCAAACCGGGAAGCACGGGTAACTTACCGCGATACCATAGCCGATGATGAAAAACTGATTTCCGGCAGGCTGAGGCCTTACCGGGGTGCCGGGGACAGCATCTTTGTATCTCTGGGCACCACCTTTGCTGAAGCTCTCGGTGTAGGTCTGGGGGATGAAATTGTCTTCAATG
>JAKQGD010000013.1 GCA_029573365.1 Bacteroidota bacterium
GTTTATGTATTTGTGGCCGTCGGTGGCAGTGCCCCTGAAAGCGGCATATACATAACCCTTTGACACCAGTCTGGAATCTATACTCAGTCCTTCAATTTTTATACCCATGCTGCCTTCAGCACGGATGTTTAGGTTTGCCGGGATGATATCTGATAACTTCTTTGCTTTCAAAGTGTTACTTTATATTTTTTCAATTTAATACCAGTGCCACCTGCTGACCGTTGGCTCTTGTACCCGGAGTCAGCGACTGTCTGATGACCCTGCCAGATCCCTGGAGCCGCACCCTGAGTCCGGCATTTTCCATAAGGTAGACAGCATCCCTGGCTCCCATGCCTGTTACATCCGGAACCAGTGCTTTTTTTACTTTGTTTTCAGCCAACTGCATCGTCTCTTTGTCGTTGTTAACCCTGGCCCATTCGACACTTTTTTTACCGTTGTACTTCACCCCCAGGTAATTAAATACTTCCCTGAAGTCGCCGGCTTTGCCCACAGAGTTGCCTGGAAGTCCTGTGCTCACAAACACTGTGTCGTTGAGAGAACGAACCTGTTTTGTTTTTAAGGCATAAACCTTTTCGGCAATGTTTTTAAACACAGGGCCTGCCACATAACCACCGTAATACACGCCGGCTTTGGGCTCATAAACCACCACAATCATAGTAAACATAGGATCCTCGGCCGGAAAATATCCACAAAAACTAGCATTATACCTGGCATATTCATTTTTGGAGGCGTAATTGGTTTTTGCCGTACCGGTTTTCCCGGCTATGCTTACATACTCTGATTTTATTACTTTTCCGGTGCCTCTGAGCACTACACCTTCCATCATCTTTTTAGCTTTGGCGATACTTTCCGGTTTTGCTATGGCCGTCTTCATCACCACAGGGTCAAATTTCTTTTTGAGTTCGTCGCCTTTTCTGATCTCGCTTATCAGATATGGTTTCATCATCTTACCGTCATTGGCCACAGTATTGTAAAAATTAAGGACCTGCAGAGGCGTAAGCATAAGTTCGTATCCGTGTGCCATCCACGGTATGGTGGTGCCATACCATTTGTCTTTGTTCTTGACAGGGTCTTTGATTTCGGGTTTGGCCTCTCCTCCCAAGTCGATACCTGTCAGTTCATTGAGACCAAACTGTCTGAGTCTGCTGACCCATTTTTTGCGTCCGTCGACAGAGTTGTACAATTCGTTGGCTATCGTGGCCACTCCCACATTGGAAGAAAGCTCGAAAGTTTCGGCCATGGTCATGTATTTCTTGCCGTGTTTTTCGGAGTCGTGCATGGTTCTGTCAGAAAAATGTTTGGCTCCGAAATTTACATCTATGACTGTGTCGATATTGGTAAATCCATCTTCCAAAGCTGCCAGCATGGTTGCCAGCTTAATGGTAGAACCGGGTTCGCTCAGTCTAGCCGCAGCCTGGTTGTACATCTCATAGTATGTGCTGTCGCCTGCTCTGCTCAGATTCGATATGGCCTTGACGGCTCCGGTACCCGTTTCCATCAGAATGGCCACACCACCTTCTGCGTTATGGTGTCTGAGGGCATCAAGCAATTCGTGGTGTACGACGTCCTGCATGTCCACATTTATGGTGGAGTATATGTCGTCACCGCGGATGATTTCGTTTTCCGAAGGGTCATACACAGGCACCCAGATGTCCTCATTCGGCGAAAGCCGCTTCATCAGTCTCTGGTCTGTTTCACCTTTGAGATACTTATCGAAGTATCCTTCCAGCCCTACCCTGTCGGCATTTTCCCTGTCTACACCTATGGTCCTGGAGGCAAGCTCCTGATAAGGTTTTACTCGTTTGCCATATCTCGAGGTCACCATGCCGCCGCGGTACTTTCCGTGTCGAAGTATGGGGGCCTTTTTGAGCTTGTTGTAAGCATCTATGTCGAGGCCCTTTCCTATAAAAAAGTACTTGTTGCCACGCTTGCGAGCTGCTTTAAGTTCTGATTTCCACACAGAAGCTGATTTAGTCCTGATGAAATCCGGGTCAAACTGACTCAGATATGTCGCCAGGGAATCAAGCCCCTTGTTAAAAACATCCTTAGGGATTACACTCATGTCCATCCTAACCTCAAAGAACTGTAGGGAAGTAGAAAGGAGATTTGACTCCTCAGCATAAATGTTGCCTCTGTCGGCATCCACTGTACGCCACTGGACATTGGCCTCCCCCTTTTGCCTCCATTTATCTCTTTCGATAAAGCTGATATTAAAAATTCTGAACAGGATCACTACTGTGGCCACCACAAAGAAAAACATCACCAGATACGCCCGCCATAGCAACTCCTTCTTCCTGTCCATGAGCTCTATAATGTCATTATTTTGTTTTCTGAGCTACGATTTTGTATGGCGGCTCTGTTGCCGGCACCAATCCCGAACCTTCTACCTTAGATTCAATTTGCGATTGTATGCTACCCCGCATCACCTCCTGCCTGATGTTCAGAGCTTTCCACTTGGTCTGTTTTACCTCCTCCTTCAGCGATTCGATCCTTCTGACCGCTTTTTCGG
>JAKQGD010000629.1 GCA_029573365.1 Bacteroidota bacterium
TTTCCAGCTGTGTTGTAGGGTTGAAAATGCGGAAATAAGGTGCAGCGTCTGTGCCACAACCAGCTGCCCACTGCCATCCTCCATTGTTGCTCGCCAGGTCGTAATCAAGGAGTTTTGCCGCAAACCAGGCTTCACCCCACCTCCAGTCTATAAGCAGGTGTTTGACGAGAAAACTTGCAGTGACCATCCTCACCCTGTTGTGCATGTAGCCGGTGGCTGTCAGCTCACGCATACCGGCATCTACCATAGGATATCCTGTCCGTCCTTCGCACCAGGCGGCAAATTCTTTTTCGTCGTTTCTCCACATAATATTGTCATACTCCCGCTTGAAGGCTCCTGTAACCACATGTGGAAACCAGGCCAGTATCATGGCATAAAAATCTCTCCACACCAGCTCGTTGACAAAGGTCCTGCTCACAGCCTGTGATTCCCGCACCAGTGCCCTTAAGGAAATGGTACCAAAACGAAGGTGCACTCCTAGCCTGGAGGTACCTCGTACACCCGGAAAATCCCGCTTTTCTCCATACGCCCTAAGTACCTCAGGGTCAGCCATGGGAAGGGGCATCTCTAATGCAGATCGGACAAAACCCATTTCCTCCAACGAAACTATAGACTTCTTTTCTGCAGCAGCTGCCAGTGAGGAAAGGTGATTTTCGGACGCATAATGCTTTAGATGTGTAGAGCCATCCGCCAGCTTGTCATACCATTTTTTGGAGTATGGCGTAAATACCGTATACGGCTGGCCATTGTCTTTGACAACTTCGTCTTTTTCGAATATGACGTGGTCCTTAAACGAATGAAAACCGACACCGGAGCCACCAAGCAGGGCGGCAATCTCTTTGTCTCTGGCTACTGAATAAGGGTCATAATCCCGGTTACAATAGACAGACTCTATCTCATAAAGACCCAGGAGCCGCAAATACACATCAGCCGGTTTTCCGTAATACACTTCCAGACAACTTCCAGCCTGCGATATTCCTGCCCTGAGTTGCTCTAATGCATTATGGATAAAAGTGACCCTGGCATCATCAGAACTCAAATGTCGAAGGATATCTGTATCAAATATAAAGACCGGAACGACAGGCAGGCCGGCATTTAGGGCTTCATAGAGGCCCATGTTATCATTAAGTCTCAAATCACGCCTGAACCAGAAAATATTGACTTTCATATCTTTTAGTATGATAGGCCATCAAACACATATATGGAGGGATTGTTTGTGTCAATCGCCGTATTCCAGGTTTGTGAGGGCAGAATTCAATTCTGACAATGCGTGAAAATCCTTGAGCTTTTTAGATACTTCTATGCCATCCTGATAAGCCTTTATAGCGTGCACAGTTTCTCCCAGTGCTTCATATGTTTTGCCCAGATGATAATAAAGGCCCACATACTCCGGATCGGTTTTTTTGAGAGTGGAAAACTGTTGTACTGCATCCCTAAGCCTGCCTAGCGACTGGTATTCCTTCGCTATCGCATAACTCACAAACGAATCGCCGGGATCGGCATCAAACATTTTGAGCAGGATATCAAGACGCGAATCACTCATTTCCTAAGCCGTGTATAAAGTTTTAATAAATCAGGATTTTTATTGGGCGAAAGCCCGCAAAAGTGTGTAACAAATGTCATAAACATTTTGATGTATCAGTAACTTACTCCCATTGTATCGGTCCTCAATATGCCGTGCCCTGCAAAAGTAAGAATAAAATTTTCTTCGCAGCTAAATTAAAATGGATGGACTTGTAAAATTTAAAAAATTAAACTCTGAGTTAAATTTTTTAAATTAATGTGTCTGTGTTATCTTTGCTGCCACAGTCGGGGACTGAGTGTCAACTGGCTGCAGGTGCCATAAACAAGAGCGGCACTGGATTGTTAACCTTTCTGTTTAAAGACCTCCAGATGAACATTTTAGTATGTATAAGCAAAACACCGGACACGACCTCAAAGATCTCGTTCCGGTCTGATGACACGGAGTACAATGCTGACGGTGTCACTTTTATTATGAATCCCTATGACGAGTGGTATGCTCTGGTAAGAGCCATAGAACTTACCGAGCAAAATGGCGGCAATGTCACTGTCATCAATGTCGGACCTACGGCCAATGACATCATCATACGTAAGGCACTGGCCATAGGAGCCAATGATGCGGTACGTATAGACCTGGACCCTGCTGATGCCTATGTTACTGCGGCAAATATTGCCGACCACGCCAGGTCACACAATTACGACCTGATCATGCTGGGCAAGGAGACTATAGATTTTAACGGATCGGAGACGGGAGCCATGATCGCAGAGCTTTTGCAACTGCCTTTTGTTTCTTACGCTTCTGATCTGAAAGTAAGTGGGTCCACGAGCACAGTTACCAGAGACATCGAAGGCGGTGTGGAGGTTTGTCAGGTGGAGGGACCCTTTGTCCTGTCTGCTGCAAAGGGTCTGGCAGAGCAGAGGATTCCTAATATGAAAGGCATTATGATGGCCAAGACCAAACCACTGGCGGTAGTCCCGCCCACGGTTCAAAATACCAGGGTCAGGACGAGCAAGTTTGTTTTGCCTGCGGCAAAGTCAGGTGTAAAAATGGTAGCTCCTGACAATATGGACGAGCTCGTAAGGCTGCTGCACGAAGAAGCCAAGGTCATTTAATCTCTCCGGGAGGGACTCATTTTGAAACCATCAATCAAGAAATCATGTCAGTTTTAGTATATGTAGAAAGCCCAAAAGGGCACATCAAAAAAACAGGAAACGAAGTCATCACTTACGGCTCCCGGCTTGCCCGCCAATTGGGCACAGATTGTATAGCTCTTATTATAGGCAAAGCAGATGATCCAGCATCATGCGGACTATACGGAGCAACCAAAGTTATGCATTTAAATCCCGGGGCAGAGCCGGATTTTGACAGTCAGGCATTTACTGCCCTCATAGCAGAGGCGGCTGCAAGAACAGGAGCTCAAAATATAATATTGTCCAATACCGCCAATGGGAAGGCCCTGACCGGCAGACTCGCCATCAGACTAAATGCGGGTGACGTCACCGGTGCCAATTCCCTGCCCGAAACAGGCAGCGGATTTACTGTGACCAAGTCCGTATTTTCGGGAAAGGCCATAGCCAGATACTCCATCGACACTCCCGTCAAGGTCATCAGTGTCATGGGCAACACTCTCCAGCCTGACGCATCAGGAAGCCCTGCTGCCGTGGAAACTGTAGAGATAGCCATGATGACCACCAAGCTTAAAGTCCTGGAAAAGAAAACTTCAGAAGGTATAGTACCGCTACCGGAAGCCGAACTTGTGGTTTCTGCAGGTCGTGGTATGAAAGGACCAGAAAACTGGGGTATCGTCGAAGACCTTGCTGCCGCTCTGGGGGCCACTACAGCCTGTTCGAGGCCCGTGGCGGATTCAGGATGGAGGCCTCACCATGAACACGTGGGACAGACCGGGGTAGCCATCAGGCCCAACCTGTACATAGCCATAGGCATCTCCGGGGCGATACAACACCTGGCAGGCGTCAATAATTCCAAAGTCATTGTAGCCATCAACAAAGACCCTGAGGCTCCTTTCTTTAAGGCCGCTGATTATGGCATCGTGGGTGACTTGTTTGAGGTAGTGCCCAGGCTTACAGAAGCGATTAAAAAATTTAAACACACGTAAGGTGCCCATTGACTTTCAAAATCATAATGGAAAATTTCCACCTTTTTATTTTAGTGTGTTAGGTCTTTAAGTCATAGAAAAAAAAAATTCACAATGCAATACCCCACGTAGGGGTGTGAAGTTGATATCAACGGATTTTAATCCGTGGTATCTATGATAAAAGCAAAATATTTTGGCGAAATTTTTGCAAAGAAAAAGCAAAAATTATGACAAAATCAAGAATTAATTCCTCGGTAAAATTATTATCTCCGGCTGCTAAAAAGGAAGTACCACAAAATAACGGACAGCCAAAGCCTGAATAATAATTTCTGCTATATAGCCGGTTAATATTGGGCGTGCCTCAAAGGGAAGCAAACAAAAGG
>JAKQGD010000040.1 GCA_029573365.1 Bacteroidota bacterium
AGAATTGTGCCTGATAAATCGCTGGGTACACCAAAACGTCCCATAGGCGTATGATCGATAATTTTTTGTCCGCGGGCTGAAAGATTTCCCGTTTGTGGGTCAGTTAGCAAATATTCATTTTGTGCTGTCAGGAAAAAGCCTGGGGCTATTGCATTGACACGGATCCTGGGAGAATATTCCTGAGCCATATGGACTGCCAGCCATTGAGTAAAATTGCTCACACCTGCCTTGGCAGCAGAATACGCAGGGATCTTGGTAAGGGGTCGGAAGGCGTTCATTGAAGAAATATTAAGGATCACTCCTTCGTGCTGTTCAGCCATATGCCGTCCAAAAATCTGAGATGGCAGGATGGTTCCTAACATATTCAATTCAAAAACCCACTTGATGGCATCTTCAGATAGGTCAAAAAAGGGTTGGTCTGCGCCGGTAGTGGCTGCAGGTTTATTGCCGCCAGCCCCATTGATCAAACCAGTGACAGAACCAAAGGCTTCAACACAGGTTTCCAATGCTTTCTGAACAGAATCCCTTTCGAGCACATTACATTTGACAGCCAAAGCCTGACCGCCCTCCTTGTTTTCCTCAAGGCTTCTCACAACTTTTTCCGCAGCTTCAAGATTGTAATCAAGGATGGCAATATTTGCACCGCAGCGATGCAGTACATCCGCCATCTCGCTGCCCAGGATGCCGGCTCCACCTGTGATAGCAATGGTTTTACCAGTAAAATCGTACATTTTTTGAATTTCAATATTCATGATACTCCTCGTTGATTATGTAGACCACAATGTAATTTAATTTTATAGCCGATAGGCTTTTTTTACGAGACCCACCGCCAAATCTATTATCATTTGTTCTGCCTCATCTATTTCAATCAAACCGCGTACATACTGACCGGCTAGCCAATTAGCAGAAGCCCTTCGCCAAACATCATGTCTGGCAGGAATTGAAAGAAAAGCACGTGTATCGTCATTAAAACCTGATGTATTATAGAGACCTGCAGTTTCGATCACCTGG
>JAKQGD010000063.1 GCA_029573365.1 Bacteroidota bacterium
TCCAGCTACATTTATCTGAGGTAGTTAGCGTGTATTGAGGTTTTTTTCCTTCAGTTCTTTTTCCCTGGCAGTAAGGTTGCTGATCCCTGCAGAGGGTGCATGAGCCATGGCATCATGGAGAGCTTCTTCCAGCAAATAAACCGTCTGGCCGAGGAGTTGCCCTCCGGAAAAAAGAAAGAGTAAAATAACCCGTAATAAATTATTGTACGTCATATGCTGAAGGGATTTAAGTCGCGGATGATGAGGTCGGCTACCAATGTTTTACGGTTTTCGATCATGGATTGAAAGGCCCCGGATTCCATGCCAAGCACAAACCTGATCATGGGCTCTGCCACCACCGGATACACACTCAGAGAGAGGATGTTGATAAAAAGCTGGTCAAAGGTCACGGGCCTGATACGGCCTGATGACACTTCCCTGTCGACCATGTCGCTGAATCTCTGTCTGACCATATCCAGAGGCTTGCCGACAAATTTACGGCTGAGTAGTTCCGGATCCTTGCGTGCTTCGAGCAGGACAAACAGAGGCATGGCCGGAAACTCAGAAATGATGGTTATTTGTGTGGACACAAAGGCCCTGATGCGGTCCTCAAACGATGCATGATCAGCTACCAGTGCCTCCAGAGCCGAAAAAACACGGGTCAGCAACTCTTCAAAAATCATCTCAAACAACTGCTGCTTGTTGCGAAAGTAATAATGCAACATGGCTTTATTGATCCTGGCCTCATCAGCGATGTCCTGCATGCGTGCCCCATCCAGCCCTTTGGTACTAAACACCCTTGAAGCTGCGGCCTTAATCCTTTCGCGGGCATCAGAAACATCTGTGGCAAGAGTATCAACCATCTGGTTAAACTGTTTGGTTAATACAAAGGTAAAGGTTTTTTGGGGATTGTCAACAGGAATACAAAAATCAAATGAAAATAAAATTGGTTTGAAATTTATACACTGCTGCAAAGGATTCTGTGGATTCTATCTAAAGCATCTAATTGAATCATTATTCATAAATTACATCCACATGTTTTTATTGGCTGGAGACAAATTTTGCACCTTAACTACCGGCTCATATTTTTGATTAATTTATATTTGCAGGTAAACTCTCTGATGAAGATACTCAGGCTCCGTTTTCAGAACATACAATCACTGAAGGGATGGCACTCCATCGACTTTACGGAACCACCACTGTCAGAAGCGGGACTTTTTGCCATCACAGGGCCGACAGGAGCCGGAAAGTCGACCATCCTCGATGTCATCACCCTGGCACTTTTTAACCGTATACCGAGAATCGACTCCAGGATTACTCCCAATGAAATGGAAAAGGCAGGTAGCATCATGACACACCATACTTCAGAGGCTGCAGCCGAAGTGGACTATGAGACGGATGGTAAATCATATCGATCAACATGGCAGATTTCAAGAAAAAAAGATGGAGGACTCAGGGACTATAAAATGTTTGTGGCAAAGTTGCCTGAAAATTTATATGAAGACATCAAAAAATCGGAAGTACCTGCATACAATGAAAGTGTCATCGGCCTCAACTACGACCAGTTTGTAAGGTCCATTTTGTTGTCGCAGGGTGAGTTTGCCAAATTTCTTAGGTCTGATGAAAAAGAAAGGGCCGGCCTTCTCGAAAAAATAACCGGTACCGAAATATACCGAAGACTGGGCATGGCCGCTTACGCAAAATCACAACAGGTCCAAAGGGATGTCCTGGCAAAAAAGCAGCAT
>JAKQGD010000072.1 GCA_029573365.1 Bacteroidota bacterium
CTGTTGTAGTCAGGATCTGCATTGTTAAAGGCCACCATCTTCATATTTGGCACAGGTGAGGCTTTAATATAATACTTCCCTACGGGAATGTCCTTGAAATGATAATTGCCAAACGGGTCCGTCAGTAACGTATCTACAGCCTGGTGCAGAGTATCATAAAGCACAAGCTGAGCATTGCTTAGGATGCCCTCTCCGGGGTCACGAAGCCTGTTGTCATTGAGATCAAGCCATGCCATGCCCTTTATTTCTGACGAATTGCAGTTCTGATACAAAAACTGTCTGCAGCAGGTACCTGCCATAGTACCACCGTAATGGTACACATCGACACAGATTTCGTAAAGGCCGTACGCTGCATTCCCAGCTTTGAGGTCGATGGTTTGATTGAGTACGGAAGACGACACCATGCTAAATTCTTCAGGATAATGCCAGACATATGAGCCGTATTGCTCATATTTATCCACATAAAAGACAAGACAATTATCCATACAAAAAGAATAGGCCGGCGTGTAGTCTACACTTACCGTTACCTGGTCCACCTGCACATTGACGGCTGCAGTATCGATCGTCCGTATCTGAATCTGATATCCAAAATCAGGGCTATTGATATCTTCGGGAGTCCATTGTGTCCCCCAGGTGTCTGATGATGACCCATAGGTCCATATATGGTCAGAGCCGTCGGCTTTGCTTTTCCATGCTTTTTGCAGACGGGCTTTGTTATTTTTATTGTGTCCTTTTGTCTCGCCCGTGGGTCCAAGCAGGTATATCTCAGCTTCGTCTATGTCCTGATATCGGTCGGACTGACCTTCCACAGTCAGGGTGATGCCCCTGATAATGGCTCCTTGAGGTATCTGAAACCTCAGGTTGTTGCCCATAATCTGTCTGGATCTGTTTATGTCCGACAATGTGATGGTCGCCTTTTTATCGTCAGAAAGCCTCAGATTGGACAGGTTTTGCCATTTGGTAAAATAAGGGAAGTACACCTCTTTTACCTGGTAAGCATAGGCTGATGCAGCTGCCGGCCCGGGTTCAGTACCTACGCCTATGGGACAAACCTGACTGTTTTGTGAATAAACTGCACCTGTAAAAAGTGCACAAACTAAGGTCAATACAACGACCCTGACGGATACACGGTAGGGTGTAAGTTTCATATTTTGAGATTGTGTTAACTGATATTTAAAATATCAAAATCTATAGAGACCTAAATTGGAGACAAAAATAGATAATAGTTTTTAATATATATAATATTTTTTCATGTTTATTTTAGATTTTATCAATATTTTACAAATGCAGCAAAATCATATTATAAAAAAGTGAATAAAAAAAGCCCGGATCAGCTGATTGCCGACCCGGGCCCGTGCGTTATTGTCGCCGTTTTGTTTTAAAACCTGATGTTGAATGCTGCGTTGAGGATGGTTCCCAACTGGCTGAAATGATATCCATCATAAGTCATCCTTGAATACCTCTGATTGAAGGTAATCAGGTTTGACTGACCTTTGAGGAATGCAGCATCATTGAGCTTGGACTCAGAGCCCGGATCTGCCTTAAATGCCCACTCAGGCAGTACATTAAGGAGATTGTTGGCATTGACAGACAGGGTGGTGTTTTTGGATGTCTGCCAGGTGATACCCAGATCTGTAACCACTTTAGGCTTGAATTCAGTATAGATGCCTGCATCTAAGCCCTGCTGCCTGAAGGTAGTTGGTCCAAACAATGTGTTGTTGAGTGAAAATATAAACTTACCCAGTTCATAGTCTATACCAAAAATAGCCTTGTATTGTGGCCTGGAAGTAAAGAACAGAGCCTCCTGTGTCAGGTTTGCCACGGACTGTCCTGCATCCTGCACCAGTTTAGGGTTCTTGACGTTACCGTCTCTCTCATTGGTAAGGGTATAGTTACCAGAAAGGTTGAAGGCCAGTTTGCCTGATCCTGCATTAACATTGCGGTAGTTTGCCACAAAGTCAATACCTGAGGTCTTGGTATCCAGTGCATTGACAAAAAAGCTGAGGTCAGACAGATTGTTTTCAGCAATGATTTTATCCAATGGAGTGTTGCCTGCATCTGTAGCACCGATCTCTGTACTAAGGATGATCCTGTCCTTGACAGCGATTTGATAGTAGTCGAGAGTGACGCTAAAGTTGTTAGACGGCCTTATACCCAGTCCTACAGTAATGTTTGTGGATTTTTCCGGGTCAAGACCGGGAAGGCCGAGGAGTCTTGCTTCCCTGGAAACATTGCTCACGAGACCGCCCACCTGGATGCCCTGGCCCGGTACAAAGCTGTATTGGGCTTTCTGCGTGTAAATCTGATGTAGTGTAGGTGCCTTGAAGCCTGTGGAAACAGAACCTCTCAGGGTCACTTTGTCATCGTTGAGCTTGTAACGGGAAGATACCTTCCAGACAAAGGCATTGCCGAAATCAGAATAGTTTTCAAGACGGGCGGTACCGTTGATCAGGAAATCTTCTGTCAGGTCAAGAGCCACGTCAGCATATCCGCCTAAATTATACCTGTTGAATCTGCCAGAGTTTCTTGGATCATTACCTGCAAATGAGTCGGCACCACCATCCTCGTATGACGCCTGATCTCCTTCGATGATGGTGAAGTTTTCGCTTCTGAACTCCGATCCGAATGCTATGCCCACCTTGTCATTAAGTCTTTTAGAAATGTCTATGTTGCCCACGTTGTGGGTAAATTTAGTACCTCCCGGCTGGAAGATGATGGGAGAGTTTTCCCTGTACTTGTTGGTTCCGTCAGGATTTTTGGTCCCAAACAAGTTATGTAAATTTGTTACGGTATACAATTGTTGGTTTCCGCCCACAGTATAAGAAACATCGGCCATCCAGCCATTTTTATTGAGTTTCCATCCTACAGTACCATTGTAGTCAGAGAGGTCTCCGTCAAAGGTAGGCACATAACCTATATACTCACCGTTAGGTCCGTTAGGGAAGAAATCGGCAAGGTAAGGATGGTCAGAGAGAGTTCTCCAATAAGGCGTCCTATAGTTGGCAAAGCTGTTGACCTTTTTGTAAACATAGGCTGCGTTGCCATAAAACTCAGCATTATCGCTTACGTTTGAACCAAAATTGGCGGCAAATTTTGCTGCTGTGGTGGCAGGAGAACCGTTTATATTTCCAGCATCAGGATATTTTGCCAGGAAGGCCTTTACATCGTTAATATCAGCTCCAAAATCTCCGGCTTCGCCTTCAGCATCTACTGTACCAGGCCTGTTAGCGAGGTTTACCTTGGAGAGGTCGATGGTATAATTCATGAAGCCCTTGCTTCCCAGTTTGGTGCCATTGTTGAGAGCTATACCAAACATCTCCCCGTCACCTTCTGAGGTAACTCCGGTCCTAAAAGTAACTCCCCCTGCTTCTGCGTCGTCCTTGAGGATGATGTTCATAACACCGGCGATGGCGTCAGAACCGTATTGAGCGGAAGCTCCGTCCCTCAGGATTTCTACTCTTTTTATCATGTCGGTAGGTATGGCAGATATGTCGGCTCCTGTTTCTCCACGGCCTGGTGACGTCTGAACATAGAGTAGTGAGCTCATGTTTTTTCTCTTGCCATTGATGAGAATCAAGGTACGACTCGGGCCCATGTTTCTGATTTCATACGGGTCAAGGAGTGAGGTTGCGTCATTTACCGGTGTCTGGACGGTGTTAAAAGAAGGCACTCTGTACTGTAGTGACTTGTCAAAAGAAGTCTGACCTGTAGATATCAGGTCTCTGGCCGAAAACACGTCGACAGGAAGCGGACTAGTGGTATTGGTTCTGGGGGCAGACCTGCTACCTACGACCACAATGTCTTCCAGTTGTACAGCATCTTCTTCCAGCACAAAATCTACCATCTTGGTTTCTCCACCCCTGAAGGTCATGGCAGATGATTGTGATTTATACCCGATAAAACTGGCAGTAATGTTGTATGTACCTGGTTCCAGACTCAGATCATACTCGCCATTTACATCTGTAATCGTGCCGGCATTTCCTGGATTGGCAGTTACATTGGCACCGATGATGCCATTTCCATCAGCATCTTTGATCATACCTTTCAGCATTGCCCTCTGTGATGACAAATTGAGGCTGATCACAAAACATAATAATGAAAATACAAGTTTTTGCATAATAAATAATTAAGATTGATGAACTAAATTGTTTAATTGGGCAAATTTATCTAATCTATCCACATATAGTTAATTTTATTATAATAATTTTTTAAATGTTTGCCACAAGTCCGGCTTCAAGATTGCCGGCTAAGATTAAAATATTATCAGGAAATAATTGAAAAAGATACCTTTGCGTGACAACCATCAACTTTTGGAGCATTCATATACTTGGTTTGACCACTTGATTGCATTTTTTCTGATTTTTATATTGCCTGCTTTGTCTTTCAGGTCAGGGGTATCCAATGAAGATATGACAGATCAGCTGCCGCCTAAAAAACACCTGTTTTACACCAACGGTCTAGCTCTGGTCATAGGAGCCATGCTTGTAATCACTGCCTGGAATGCAAGTGACCGCTCCTGGCAGGCCATGGGTGTAGGACCGATGGTCTGGAATCCACAGGTCATGTGGCTGACGGTGGCCATAGCTGTAGTCTACCTCGCGGACCTTTTATATGGCATGTTGTCACCTCGTACCACATGGGAAGAAATGCAGGGTCTCCAGCATTTTATTCCGGTCAACTGGTCAGAATATCGGCATTACGTCTTTTTGGCATTGGCTGCAGGCATCTGCGAAGAAATTATTTTCAGAGGTTTTTTAATCACCTACCTGAAGGAGCAGACC
>JAKQGD010000102.1 GCA_029573365.1 Bacteroidota bacterium
AGTTAATAATTCGCAACGATCATGAAAAAGCTGGTGAAAAAAGATAAGTGTGAAAAGATCAGGGACAGCGGATGAACCATCCGGTTTTTGTCTCGTCAAGTATCTTTTCATCGGTTTTTTCTGTTAACAGGCTGACAACGACCATTGCAATGAAAGATACAACAACCGCATAAAAACTGAAGTGAAGTGGAAGCATCTCTATATACTGGTAATATACCCCAAATACTCCGGCAGCAATAAGACCAGATGTCATGCTCACGATGGCTCCCATCCTTGTAGCCCTGCGCCAGTATAAACCGGCGAGGAGGGGGATTGCAAAGGTTGATAACATAACGCCAATACCCATCCAAATTAGGAATGCAAGCATTTCTGGAGGATTTAAAGCGATGATCATGGTAACAAGGGCTGACAAAACGACAACTATCTTGCTGACAAAGAGGATCTGTCTGTCAGGTGCGTCAGGTCTTATCAGTTTTTTGTAAATATCCCATGAGAACATCGCACCGATTGTAAGCATAAGCCTGTCGGTTGTTGACATGACCGCGGCAAGGACTATCACCGCGAAAATTGACCATAATGCCACATGGGGTATGGCGTTTTGTATCCCGTAGAGTATGACAAAGTCCTGGGCATTTGGGACATCAGGAAGGGTAAAAGCCCCTTCATGGACGAGCACTATTCCGGCAAACCCGGCAAATTTTAATAAGAACATTACTGCACAATAAATTACAAATCCGAGCAGAGGTGCCCATGCAAAGAGCTTTGCATCTCTCACTGCAAGTATGTTATTTATCACATGCGGAGCACAGGCAAGACCTACGATCAGGAGCACACCAAAGGAGACAAGGTACGAAGGGGTAAAGAGCATCCCTTCTGTTAGCCATGGCCTGACAAGGTCCGGGTTTACTGATGCCATATATTCATTCACATGAGTAAATCCTCCTGCATAAAAGATGATGAGCGGTGCCATGATTACAACGCCACCGATAAGGATTAATGACTGGATAAGGGCAGCCCATGCGACTGCATAAAGACCACCGATGGTTGTGTAAATCGTAACGACAAGTGTTGCAATTATCAATGCCAGCCAGAGGGGGATTTCAAAAAGCCACATAAGGACGATGGCAATTGCGGTGTACTGCCCAACAAGGTAGATTAATGATACGATTATTCCGGAGAGTGCGGATAATGTCCTGAGTGCTGTAGGGCTTTCATAACGGTGTGCCAGGTAATCCTGGACTGTAATATAGCCTGTTGTCCTGGTTATTGAATGTAGTTTAACCCCAAAAAAGATGACACAGAATGCTATTGATAGTGGAACAAATATCTGTTCCCAGAAGGTAGGCCATCCAAATTTATAGCCAAGACCGGATACTCCAAGCAGGGACATCCCTGAACATACCGTCCCGATCATAAGGAGGACAAAGACCCAGAATCCAAGTGAACGGCCGGCCACAAGG
>JAKQGD010000115.1 GCA_029573365.1 Bacteroidota bacterium
ACCTTTGATATCAAAGGAAAGCATCGCACCAGGCGAAGAATACTGCTTCTGGTATATGTTGTAGGTTTTACTATCCTTGCTGATGCATCCGAGGTAATACACTTTGTCTACTTTAGGGTGTGTAAGCAGGAAATCGGCTACCTTTACAGCATTGGAGGCCTGCTGCTCCATCCTGACCTTGAGGGTTTCGAGGCTCCTCATGAGCAGCCACCCTGTCCACGGGCCTGCCATGTTTCCCAAAAAAGTACGCAGGGTTTTTACACGTTTGATGATATCCGCCGATCCCAAAACGGCACCTGCTATCACATCACTATGCCCTCCGATATACTTTGTGGCAGAATATAGAACTATGTCAGCTCCATGCTTTAGCGGATGTTGCCACAAAGGCCCCATATATGTATTATCTACAGCTGTATATACTTTTTTGTTTACTGTCGAAAAGTGTGCCCCAACACTGCTGCAGGCCTCAATGTCTATAATCGTATTGGTAGGATTGGCAGGAGTTTCTATATAGATCATGGCGATCGAATCACCATAGCCGCTTTCTACAGCAAGTTTGATGATTTCACTTTCAGTCATTCCCGGCATAAAACCAATGGCGTGGATGCCTATTTTAGGTAAAAAGTGATTTATAAAATGGTCAGTGCCGCCATAGACAGGCATGCTGTAAAGCAAAAGGTCTCCTGGTTTGAGAAATTCCAAAAGCACGGTGGTAATGGCAGACATACCGCTTTCAAAGACCGCAGCTTCTTCAGCACCGTCCCATAGGCACAGCCTGTCCTCCAGTATTTCAAGGTCGGGGTTATTAAGCCTTGAGTATATGAGTCCCAATTCTTCATTGGCAGCCTGTTCACGCAGGCCGTAGGCTACTTCAAAAAACGCCTTGCCCTCTTCGGCATTTTTAAATACAAAAGTGGAAGTCTGGAAAATAGGGCATTTAATAGCTCCTTCCGACAATGCAGGCTTGTAGCCATATGACATCATAAGTGACTCCGGGCTGAATAGGTGTTTCTTGTCTGTTTTCATTTGTAAAACTATATGGTGGTTGTAAATATAACGTTTGGCCCCAACACAGTGTTTGGCTGCGGTTAAGCTATTCGCGGAGATCTCGTAATATAAACTATAAAAAATTTCGGTAACAATAATCCTGTTGCGGTGTTACTGGCTGATAACATACCTTTTAAAAATAAAACTTTAATGGATAAAATAAGGATCGTCGCCTTTGGTGCCAGTTCGTCGAAAAGCTCCATAAACAGAAAATTAGCCCTGTATGCTGCTTCTTTATTTGAAGGTTCAGAGATAATAGCACCTGATCTCAAGGATTTTGAAATGCCTCTTTTTTCTGTAGATAAAGAGGAGCAAAACGGTTATCCGCCGGAAGCCCAACTTTTTCTGGAAATTATGGCATCAGCTGATCTCATTATAATTTCGATGGCAGAACATAACGGTTCTTACACGGCGGCATTTAAAAATATCCTTGACTGGTGCTCCAGAATAGAGCCAAAAGTATTTTGCGGCAAGCCCATGCTCCTGCTCTCTACCTCTCCTGGCATCAGAGCCGGAGGATTTGTGATGGAAGCTGCAAAGACCAGGTTTCCACGACACAGTGCAAATATCATTTCGTCGTACTCCTTGCCAGAGTTTGACAAAAATTTCAGGGACGGCGAGGGCATAACGAATAGCGGAGAACTTATACTGTTTCACCAGGCCGTCAAGGCAGTGAAAGAAGCCCTGGACAGTTCAATTTTATAGTCGAAAAATCAAGGGACCTGTATTATTAAAGTTTGCCAATCACCATGACTTTGACTGTACCTGTGATAGCTGATGTCAAACCATCAATGATAATATCTGTGACCATTTTAGTGCAGTCGGCCCCCATGTCCGAATACATGAAAAAAATTATGGATGCATCACAAAACAATCCAATAACTCCTCCGACCACCGCCCCTCTGGCCAATGTTGTAATGCCAGCCCATCTTGTAAAGATATAAACCAAAAGTATGAAAAAATGATACTTTTTAAGAATATAACCACAAATAGTTATAACTTTTTTCGATTACAGTCACAAAAAGTCGTG
>JAKQGD010000631.1 GCA_029573365.1 Bacteroidota bacterium
CTGAACACGAAAATTATCCGCTGGTCCGTATCACATCCGTAGAAAAGGCAGCCATAGATCCCCGGCTATTAAAATAATCCTTAGATTAAAATTGGATATTTTGTACTTTTAGCCTTTTATTGACAAAATCAACAACATGCCCACTCCTCACATAGAAGCCAAAGAAGGCGAAATAGCTGAATCCATCCTCCTGCCGGGTGATCCCCTGAGGGCAAAATATATAGCAGATAATTTTATGACCGATGTGGCCCTATTTAACAGAGTCAGAAACATGCTGGGATATACCGGCTACTATAAGGGCAAAAGGGTGTCTGTGATGGGGTCCGGAATGGGTATGCCCTCTATTGGTATTTATTCTTACGAACTTATCAAATTTTATGGCGTCAAGCAGCTCATACGGGTAGGAAGTGCCGGTTCTATACAGCCTGAAGTAAAAATTAAAGACATAGTCATCGCCCAAGGTGCATCTACCAATTCTAATTTTTCTAAACAGTTTAAGGTGCGGGGAGAAGTTGCGGCTATATCCGATTATGGACTGTTGTCCAAAGCAGCTTCGAGGGCAGATGAGCTCAGACTCAATTACCATGTGGGCAATATCATGAGTTCAGATACATTTTATGATTTTGAAAAGGGCAGCTGGAAACGATGGGCAAAAATGGGTGTGGCGTGCCTCGAAATGGAAGCCTTTGCCTTGTTTCTGACTGCCGCCTCACTCAGGGCCAAAGCTCTGACCATATGTACCATTTCTGACTCACTGGTTACCGGAGAAACCATGGACCACAAGGACAGAGAAACGGCTCTCGGTGATATGATAGGACTGGCTCTTGATATTGTATAATCTGACTAAAGCACGGTAATACCACCTTCTGGCGGCCGGATAAAAAACGATTCAATTGTCGTAGCGGTGTCTGCTTGTGACATATTGTTTCAAAAGCTAAAAATGGAAAATATATTTGTTTTATCTTTACGGATAAAATCAAAAAGTTATGATCAGGCCGGGACAATTATTCGCTATTATTTTAATATTCTTATTTACATTCCCGGTAACGGGACAGAATTTTTGGAAAAAAACGGAAGAAAAAAATCTGAGAAACGCCACGGGCCCCAGAGTCATCGTGCCTGAAAAATACCTTGTTTACAGTTTTGAATTCGAAGCTTTTCAACGATTTTTAAGCAACCGTAACCAAGGGGATAGAATCCAGACTTTTGATTTTATTATACCTATGCCTGATGGCAATGCAGTGACATGCCGTATGTCGGACACTCCTTTCTTTGACGAAGAGCTTTCACGTAAGTATGTCGGATTTTATTCGTTTACGGGTACCTCTGTTTCGAGGCCGGGCTACAGGGTAAAAATGAGTGTTTCGCCTTTTTATATCAATCTTATGATGCACGATCCGGCAACCGGATATTCATACATAGATCCTTATACATTCCAGAATCAGTCTGAATATATTGTGTATTACCGCAAGGACTATACCCGCAAACGGTACAGTTACAGCTGCAGCGTCAAGGGAGATGGGATGTCGGATACATCGTACGATCAGTATGGACACGAGATAAAAACAGGCAGTAACCGGGCAGCAGGCGATTGTCAGCTGAGGTCTTACAGACTGGCTCTCGCTTGTACCGGTGAGTATTCGTCTTTTCATGGTGGCACGAAGGAAAAGGTGCTCGCCGCCTACAATGCCTCCATGACCAGGGTAAACGGTGTATACGAGGCTGATCTCGCCATCACCATGAAGCTTATAGCCGATACTGATAAACTTATTTATCTAACAGCCTCCTCTGATCCCTATACCAACAATGATGGAGGCATTATGCTGGACCAAAACCAGAACAACATCGACAATGTCATCGGTTTTAACAACTATGATATAGGCCATGTATTCAGTACCGGAGGAGGAGGTATTGCTCAGCTCAGGGCACCCTGCTCTATCAGTAAGGCCATGGGAGTGACTGGCCAGCCTCAGCCCATAGGCGATTATTTTGACATAGATTATGTAGCCCATGAAATGGGGCATCAGTTTGGTGCTAACCATACTCAAAACAATAGCTGCCAGAGGAATGGCCCTACCGCCATAGAGCCGGGAAGTGCCAGTACCATCATGGGTTATGCCGGTATTTGTGATCCCAATGTACAAGATCATTCTGATGGCTATTTTCACGGCATCAGTATAGGGGAGATTGCCAATTTTGTCGTTGCCGGCAATGGCAACAGCTGTGCTGTGAGGACGCAGATAGATAATGGAAAGCCTGAAGCCAGTGTTTCATCAGCCAATTATACCATCCCTGTTTCCACTTCATTTGCTCTGACTGCCATAGCTACAGATCCGGATGGGGATGCTCTGAGTTATTGCTGGGAGCAGGTCGACAACGAGACCGCAACTATGCCGCCCAAGGCAAACAATACCGCAGGTCCCGCCTTCAGGTCTTTGTCGCCGTCTTCTAGCCCAGTGCGGTATTTTCCTGATCTCCAGCGAAGGTATACCCAGTGGGAAGTATTGCCCTCAGTAACTCGTCCTCTCGACTTCAGATGTACTGTCCGGGACAATGACATAGCCGGAGGATGCACCGATGAAGTCAATACGAGGGTCAATGTTACTACGCAGGCAGGCCCGTTTACAGTAACAAATCCCAATACGACACTGGTTTCATGGCTGGTGGGTTCCACCCAGACGGTAATGTGGGATGTCGCAAAAACCAACCAGGCTCCCGTAAACTGTGCCAGGGTAAACATTTTCCTTTCCACTGACGGAGGGATAACCTATCCTGTAAAACTGGCCGAAAACGTCGACAATACAGGTCAGTATGATGTTGTGACACCCTCATTGCCCACAACCAAGGCCAAAGTGATGGTTGTGGCTGCTGACAATATATTTTTCGATGTGTCAAATGCAAATTTTAAGATAATTAGTTCATTTACACTGGCCACAGATGTAGCCTCTGCAGAAATATGCGACGAAGCTGAGCTTGATGTCAGTGTTTCGGTACAGAAAATCCTGGATATAACTCAGCCGGTGCAGATGTCATTGGCTCAGGTGCCTGCAGGTATGACGTATGCTTTTTCGGAAAATCCTTTGAATGTAATCCCTGCCGGTACAGTATTATCTCTGTCAAATCTGCAGAATGTAGCACCGGGAAAATACACACTTTTGATCGAAGCCTCTTCGGGAGTGGAGAAGATTTCCATTCCTTTTGACTTGTATATCCTGCTTGAGTCCAATCAGGGAGTGCAGCCTCTGTTACCTGCCAACCTGGCCTCTGATATCAACGCTTCGTCTGTGGATGTTGTTTGGGCGGAAGTGGCCGGTGCCAGAAATTATACCGTTGAGGTAAGCAACAATCCGGGTTTTTCGACCCTGGTCAGCAGCACAGTGACTGAAGGTACTACAATAAACCTGAGTCTCAGTGAAAACAAAGTTTATTACTGGAGGGTACGTGCCAATACAAAATGTATACAGACGGATTTTGGTCCTTCATTTTCATTTCGTACTTCCGGCTCTCCTTTGGGTCAGGTGATCTTCCTTAAAAACGATGCCTTGCTTCTGGACGCCGGTGCTACAGCAGTGGTCCGTGATTCTATGCTCAAAGTCGAAGGCGAAAGCCCCGAATTTATCAATTATACGATGACAGGCTTGCCTATGCTCGGTTTCATGTCTCTGGATGGTCAACCCATTGCTGTGGGCCAGATTTTCACACAAACAGCAATCAACGAAGGCAAACTTTCGTTTACCCATACCTCATCTTCAAAAGACGATACGGATTCGTTCACCTTCAGTGTTATTGATGGCCAAAACCGATGGTCACCTCTTGAAAAGTTTAACATAAAGATCAGACAACCGGGTATCGGAGTGGCGGCATATGGCAGCACAAGGCTTACCTGTTTTGGAGATAAAAATGCGACCATAGAAGCAGTGGGTTACGGTGGCGAGCCTCCATATTCTTATTCGCTTGACGGACAGAATTATCAAAACAGCGGAACATTTACCGGCCTTGGTGCGGGGATATACTCAGTCTATATCAAAGACAATCTCCAGACGACTTCTGTGTCAAACACCATAAACATCACTTCACCTGACTCCATAGCACTTTCAGTGGCCCTTGTAGGGTATGACATTTCGGCGGCAGCTACCGGAGGCACAGGTCAGCTTAATTATTCTATCGACGGGCAGGTTTTTGGTGTAGAAGATTTGTTTAAAGACCCCGGCAATGGCGGTTATAATGTTTATGTCCGGGATCAAAACGGATGTACGGTAAGCCAGCCTATATCTATTAATATTCCTCAGCTTACTTTACAGGCACAAATAACAAATGACATCCTGTGTTTTGGCCAGAAGGCTACCATTACCTGCAGCGGTTCCGGGGGCATTCCTCCATATACCTATAGTGCAGACACGACGTATGTTTCCAATCCTGTACTGCAGGTACCTGCGGGTTCATACCAGATTAAAATCAAAGATGCCGCAGGCAAAATTATAGCTTCGGATTCTGTACATACCACAAACCCTAATCAGATAATCACTGGTTTTACTCAGGATAAACTAAAAATCACAGTCAATGCATCCGGAGGTACCGGTCCGATAGAATACAGTTTGACGGGCATTGAATACAGCCAAAACAACATGTTTGTGTTTCCTGACAATGGCACATTCAGGATATATGTCCGAGATGCAAACCTGTGTGTCAAAACCATAAATATTAGCCTCAACGTACTTAAAGATGTTACCTTGACAGCCAGAAACATTACCTGTTTTGGAAAGAAGGACGGATACATCAAAATCCAGGCTCTCAACGGAACCTTCCCCTTTCAGTACAGCCTTAATGGAGGTGCCTTCAGCAGTACAAAAGAATGGAGCGGTCTGGCAGCCGGCAATTACGAGTACAAAGTCAAGGACAATAAAAATGATACCCTTACGGGGAATGTCACATTGGTACAACCTGACAGTCTGTTTGTGGATTGGATGGCGGCAGGAGACGATCTTACGGTCAATGCGGTCGGAGGTACACCGCCTTATCAGTACAGTATAGACGGCGGTACTACTTATCTCGGCACCAATATATTTGACGACCTGCCTCCAGGTGCGTATAACCTTGCAGTTAAGGATAAAAGCGGATGTACAGCGTCTTCTTCAGCCACGATTACCGCAACAAATGAGGAGGGGGCCATAAAAGGAATGTCAATCTGGCCAAATCCTTTTTATGAAAAATTGTATTTGTATACCGATTTGGCTGTGGACCTTGAAGTGACCCTGTACGACCTGCAGGGCAGGGTGGTAAGGCCACTGCCATGTAAAGAAAAGCCATGCCTTTGGGAATTGTCAGATCTGGAAGCAGGCGTCTACATCGTTAAAATCACAGGAGGACAAATTTCTGATCGAAAGGTAGTCGTCAAGTACTGATACGGACCGGCGGCTCCGTAAATTGATGATATAAAATAACGATTTTTGTTAATGACCCTCAAATTATTTGGGGGTATAAGTGATATATGTGTATTAATTTATATTTTTGCCCTTGATTTTAAGGGGGGTGACGAATTTTAATCCACCTTTTATAGTCAAATAGCAAATTTTTACACATCAAAATACCTTCCACATGACAAATGTCCGGTTTGAAGCACTTAAAGTTACCTTTGACAGAAGACCTGTTGAAGTCACAGAGCCAACTGCAAAAAGATCAGATCTTTACGGATTAAACGTTTTTGGCCCCTCAGTATTCAGAAATTATATGCCCAAAGAGGCCCAGGTGGCTGTAAACGATGCCATAGAGCAGGGAAAAAAGATCGACAGGAAGGTGGCTGACCAGATCGCCTCTGCCATGAAGGCGTGGGCCATCAGCAAGGGTGCCACACACTATACGCACTGGTTTCAGCCCCTCACAGGCACCACCGCTGAAAAGCACGATTCTTTTTTTGAGCCTGCAGGAGACGGCACCGCTCTGGAAAAATTTGACGGAGGTCAGCTGGTGCAGCAGGAGCCTGATGCTTCAAGCTTTCCATCAGGAGGCATACGCAATACATTTGAAGCCCGTGGTTATACAGCCTGGGATCCTACATCGCCTGCATTTGTCATGGGGACCACACTGTGTATTCCTACCATCTTTGTTTCTTATACCGGCGAAGCCCTCGACAATAAAGTACCGCTGCTCAGAGCTCTACAGAGTGTAGACCACGCTGCTACTGAGGTGGCCAGATTCTTCGATAAAAACGTAAACAAGGTTATTTCTACCTTGGGCTGGGAGCAGGAATATTTTCTGGTAGACAAGGCCCTGGCCATGACCCGACCTGACCTCATGATGGCAGGGAGGGTACTCCTGGGACATCAGGCTGCCAAGGGGCAGCAACTGGAAGATCATTACTTTGGCTCCATTCCCGAAAGGGCTCTGGCTTATATGCGTGAATTGGAGATCGAATGCCTTAAACTTGGTATTCCTGTCAAAACCAGGCACAACGAAGTGGCTCCAAATCAGTTTGAAGTAGCACCACTTTTTGAAGAAGCAAACCTTGCTGTGGACCACAACTCACTGCTAATGGACCTTATGGAAAAAGTGGCAAGCAGGCATAATTTCAAAGTTGTCCTCCACGAAAAACCCTTTGCCGGTATAAACGGATCTGGTAAACACAACAACTGGTCACTAGCTACAGACACTGGCGTAAACTTGCTGGGCCCAGGCAAAACACCCAAAAGCAATCTGCAGTTCCTGACTTTTTTTATCAATACAATCAAAGCCGTACATGATCACGCAGACCTGCTAAGGGCAGCCATTGCATCTGCCAACAACGACCACAGGCTTGGGGCCAATGAAGCACCGCCAGCCATCATCTCTGTCTTTATAGGCGAATATCTCACTTCCGTACTCGATGAGCTAGAAAACGTGTCAGATGGCAATCTTTCACCCGAAGAAAAGACGGAGCTGAAGCTCAACGTTGTAGGTAAAATACCGGAAATCCTCCTGGATAATACCGACAGAAACAGAACCTCTCCGTTTGCATTTACAGGCAATAAATTTGAATTCAGAGCTGTAGGCTCATCGGCCAACTGTGCCAAAGCCATGACCGTGCTTAATCTCATCATGGCAGAGCAGCTTAGAAAATTCAAGGATCAGGTGGATGACCTGGTTGATAATAAAAACATGAAACGTGATGATGCCATATTTAATGTCCTCAGGGAACTGATTAAATCTTCTAAAAAGATAAGGTTTGAAGGGGATGGCTATAGTGACGATTGGGTTAAGGAAGCTAAAAAGAGAGGCCTCAACAATTTTAAAACCACGCCTGAGGCTCTTAAAGTGCTGAAAGCAAAGGATACACTGGCTCTGTACGAAAGACATGGAGTGCTTAATAGTGTAGAACTTGAAGCCAGATACGAAATCGAACTCGAAGAATACATCAAAAAGGTACAAATCGAAGGCAGGATACTCGGTGACATAGCCAGAAATCACGTCATCCCTACAGCCGTCAAATATCAGAACAAGCTTATAGAGAATGTCAAGGGTCTGAAAGAGATCTTTGGAAACGAATATGCCAAACTTGCAGAAGAGCAAATAAAACTCATCAAGGAAATCTCCGAACATATGGGCTCTATTATCTCTAATGTTGATAAAATGACCGCTGAGAGAAGGAAGGCAAATACAATCGACCATGCCGATAAAAGGGCCGATGCCTACTGCAATAACGTCAAACCTTATTTTGATGAGATCAGATACAGTTGCGACAAACTTGAAATTATGGTTGACGATGAGATGTGGCCGTTGACAAAATACAGGGAACTCCTGTTTACCAGATAATTCAATTCAGTTGGAAAGCTGCCGCTTTTAAAATTTCCTGTCTTCTGAAAAAGGAAGTTTTTTGCGATAGCTTTCCATTCCTGCTTTTTCCAGTAAAGTTCCGGCCATACCTGAGTCTTCAGACATTTCTGTCATAATCTGTCCTGAATAATCCACGATCATGCTGCTTCCGGTATAGGAAAAACCATTTTGGTCTGACCCTGTACGGTTGACACCAACCACATAACACTGGTTTTCGATGGCCCTGGCTATAAGCAGTGCTTTCCAGTGTGAGATCCTTGCGGCAGGCCAGTTGGCCGTATAAATGATAATATCTGGTAGCTTTATAGTAAATGACAGATACGGAAACCTGAGGTCATAACAAATGAGCGGCAGTATATCCCATCCGCGAAAAGTAAAAAATGACGTGGTTTTGCCCTCGGTGTAGGCTGCTTTTTCTCCGGCTGGCGAAAAGAGGTGAATTTTGTCGTATAATGTCTGTTTATTTTCATGGTCCACCAAAACAAACGTATTGTACCAAAGGCCCTCTTTGTAAAAAGGTATGCTTCCACAAATACCTATAGAATAGTCCCTGGAAATTTCTGCCAGTGCGGCAAGAGTCATATCCTGCCATTCTACGGGTATTTCTTCGGGATGCATATTGTAGCCGGTATTAAACATCTCAGGCAATACCAGAAGTGTGTCCTTTTCCTTAATTCCTGTTGCGGCGGTACGTATGATTTCAAGATTTGCTTTAGGATCCATCCACAGTGTGTTGAATTGCAGGAGATTGACTTGCATGGTTTGAGAGTTTAGTGGCAGTATAAAATGAGATAAAAAATTACATGTTCGCTTATGTTTCAAAAGGATATATAATTCCATTTTGTTTTCGCACTTCATCCATCACTTCCAGTAAAAGCAGGCTCATATCGTGAGACATGACAGGACTTTCGGCCCTGCCTTCCAGTAGCAGTGAGTTGAAGTGCTCTGTTTCGTGCCAGTAGCCTCTGCCAGTTCGTCCGCAGTCCGTTCTGACGGTGTGTCCCTGTTCATCTGTCACAAAAAAGTGATCCTGTTCGTGAAATCTTCCCGGTATGCTAATCTTTCCTTTGGTGCCGTAAATTTCACATTTGGTTTCTGTGTGCACTCTGAGGCTGGAATATAGGCTGGCTGTTGCTCCCTGTCCAAAGGTCAACAACACAGTGCATTCGTCATCGACGGCAGTATCAGTCAGTGTAGCAGATGATTTGATGTCTGTGGGTTTGCCCAATAAAAATAAACTTATAAACACAGGGTAAATGCCTATGTCAAGCAGTGAACCACCTGCCAGCATTGGATTGAAAAGTCTGCTTTCGGCATCAAATGGACTTATAAAACCAAAATCTGCATTTATATGCCTTAGCTCACCTATCCGGCCCTCGATGATGGTGTTTCTGACTTCGGCTACAGCCGGAAGTAAAGCGGTCCACATGGCTTCCATCAATAACAGTTTTTTAGAGGAAGCCAGAAGGCTCATTTGCCTGAACTGCGTGACATTGACGGCTGCAGGTTTTTCTACCAATACATGTTTGTTGTGGTCCAGGCATAACATTGTATGGCTGTGGTGCAAGGAATGAGGAGTCGCTATATACACCACATCCACCTGAGGGTCAGAGGCAAGTTCTGTATAATTATTGTACCATTTTTCTGCACAGTATCTTTGAGCAAATTGCTCAGCCGTTGCTGCATTTCTGGAGGCACAGGCTATGAGTTTTCCGGTTTTGCTCAGTGCCAGGTCCTGGGCAAATTTTTCCGCTATTTTGCCGCATCCGAGTATTCCCCACCTGATACGATCAACCGGCATGGGCTTCGTTTTTTGTGCATAACCATCTGACCATAGATGTAAATTCTCTTCCCCATAGTACTTCATTGTGTTTGCCGCGGTCCTTGATGACCACTTTAAATGTGGATTCATCATAACCTTTGTTTTTAAGGGCCCAGTAAGTTTTCTGGAGCGTAGCTTTCATACCTTTGCTTTCGTTGACACTTCCCATAACATATATCTTAGCATTGTGTTCCTTGTTGGGAATATTGAGGACTTGGGGATACAGCCAGAACGCCGGCGAAAAGACACCTGCTTTTCCAAAAATTGAGGGCATCCTGGTAGCCGCATAAAAGGACATCAGTCCGCCCATGGAACTGCCGCAAATCATTGTATTTTCTCTGTCAGTGAGGGTCCTCAGATGATGGTTTACCTTTTGCCTGAGCTCATGGACTATAAAATCAAGGTATTTATCGCCCTCGGCGTGCCGGAAAAGTTTGTGCCTGTGAGGTGGCAGGTATTCAGAACCGCGGTACACGCCACCGTTGTCCACGCCTACAATGATACACTGCAGATGATAGGGGAGCTGGTCCATTTTTTCTTTGAGCCCCCAGGGCATGGCAAATGCTGTGGATGCATCAAAAAGATTCTGGCCATCGAGCATGTATATGACAGGAAAGCTTTTTTCCGGATATTTGTAGTAAGCCGCCGGCAGTAGGATTCTTGTCGTTCGCCACCTATTGAGCGAGGACATAAAAATATCCTGAACAAACAGCTGCGATGAATATTCCATATCCCTCTTTTCTGATTTTTTTCACTATAACAAAAAAAAGCATGCAAAGGGTTTGACTAAGCTGCAGCTTTATCATAACATTGTCTGCTAAAGCTGGTTTTATGGATGTTCATTGCAGGCTTTGCTTGAATAAAAAATTGGAGAAAATCGATGCATCATTCAAAGGACGCAGTTACTACCACTGTAATGATTGTGACTTGATAATGGCCGATAAAGCCAGCCTGCCAGACCCTGAAACCGAAAAATCAAGATATCTGCTCCACCAGAATGAAGCTACAGATTTGGGTTATGTCCGGTTTTTGTCTCAGTTACTCGAGCCTTTGTGTGCTTACATTTGCCAGGGTTCTTCGTGCCTTGATTATGGGTGTGGCCCCAATCCTGTGCTTGCTACCATGCTTAGAGAAGGTGGCCATCATTGTGAATTGTACGATCCATACTTTTATCCGTTGTTTCCTGCGGGAAAGTTTGACGTCATCGTGGCAACAGAGTGCTTCGAGCATTTTCATCAACCGCTGATGGACATAGAAAAGGTGATTTCAAAGCTCGCCTCGGGAGGTATCCTGGCAGTGATGACCGATACATGGACTGATTTTACTACTTTTGCCAACTGGCATTACATCCGGGATGTCACCCATGTATCCTTTTACCACTTAAAGACCATGGCCCTGATATCGGAGCATTTTGGTCTTAAACCCTTATATTCAGACAATAAAAGGGTGTTTATATGGCAATTAATTGCTTAGTAGAGAACAATGTTTTTCGACCTGTAAAACCAGAACAGACACAACAGTCCCACAAAAGCCATGCCCCATGGCAGAGAGGTGAGTTTGGAGATAAAGCCGATGATCACAGGCCCTCCCAGAAAACCGGTCATCGCAAAGGTATTCATCAGTGCCAGGCCGCCGGCATCTGGCAGGTCGGGACATCTGGAAGCACTGGCGTACAGTATGGGAGCCCCGCAGGAGACGCCCATTCCTATAAAGGCAAACCCTATGATGGCTGTAAACGTGTAAGGCAAAACGACAATTATTAGAATGCCACATATGGCCAGCAGAGCACCCGCCTGCAGTACTTCCTTCTTTCCTACAGCAGGTATTATCCTGTCTCCCAGCAATCTGCCCAAGGCCATAAACATCGAATATCCAAACAGTCCCCACCCTTGGAAATATGGACTCGTCTGTACTATCTCCTTCATATAGAGTGAAGCCCAGTCAGTCATGGAGCCTTCTGTCATATTGATGCACAAGCTGATGAGGATGATATAAAGCAATGTGCCTTTGGGCCAGATAAATTTGAATGAACCTGTTTGTTCTGCTGCGGTAGTATTTTTTTTAGGTATGTTCAGATTTTTTGCCGCTGCCACAGCCGCAACAAGGCTTAGAAATGCCATAACTGCCATGTGAGTAACTTCTGTCAATGGGAGCAAAAGAGTAATGCTTCGCATCAAGGAGCCCGTCATCAGTCCCAGGCTGAACATACCATGGCAGGTGGCCATGATGTGGATGTTTCTCTCGGCTTCGGTACGTGTGGCACAAATGTTAATTGAGACATTGAGCGTAGACATACACATGCCTACCACGACCAGTCCTGCAGCAACTTGCCACAGCGATGCAGCTAAAAATGGCAGCATGTAAGCAAGACAGATCACAGCCATGGAAATACCGGCTATTTTAGCGGCACCAAATTTCTGTACCAGCACGGCAGCACCCGTATTAAATGACAGAGCTCCTAATGGCAGGCACAACAACAGTAAACCGAGTTGGGCATCATCTACATCGTAGCTATATTTTATATAGGGTATCAGTGTGGCCCAGTTGCCAAAAAGAAAGCCCAGTATAAAGAATCCCACACCTATGGATAAGGTAAGCCTGTCTGTCAGATAGTCCCAGAGATGCTTCAAGTGTTGTCGGTTTTTAAACTGGAATGGCGGAGTTACTGTCTATTGTGCCGGTTAATTAAAGTCAAAGATAAACGGCAGTCGAGCATTTGGTTCTTTACACCTTAGGATTGATTTTACGGTAGTATAATAGTGCCAAAGTTTCTTTTCTTCTGCTGTAAGTGAGAGAAAAGATGCATCCTCATCATTTCCCTGGCTTTTTTGCACCTCTCTGATGAGGTTGGCTATAAAGTCATCTTTAAGAAACGGATATTCTACCACCTTGTATTTTTCTGTACCAGCTTTTTTGGCGGCTATGACTATGGCGTCATCCAGATCGCCCAATACATCTACCAATCCTATTTCAAGGCCTTTTTTACCGGTCCAAACTCTGCCCTGGGCTATGGATTTAGTGCTGTCAACAGAGAGTTTTCTTCCTTTCGATACCCTATCAATAAACAAGTCATATATCTCCAGGGTGGATTCCTGGAGCAGGGCTTTCTCCTTGTCGGAAAGGTTGTTAAAAGGACTGAAGCCTGTGGCAAATTCATGGGTTTTTATCGTGTCAAAATTGATTCCAAGCTTTTCGTTCATCAGTTTTGTAGCATTCGGAAACATCATAAAAACACCAATAGAGCCGGTAAGTGTATTGGGTTGAGCTACTATGGTGTCGGCACCTGCGGCTATGTAATATCCGCCCGAGGCAGCATAATCGCCAAACGATGCTATCACAGGTTTACCGGCTTCTTTAATCTTTTCCAGTTCCCGCCATATCATGTCGCTTGTCACAGCATTGCCCCCGGGCGAATTTACCCTGAGCACCACTGCTTTGATTTTATCGTCTTTTCTGATTTTGGCCAGCATATTCAGGTATCTTTTTTCACTGATGATGCCTGGTTCGTCGTTGCCATATATGATTTCACCTTCTGCATGTACTACGGCGATTTTGTCTTTGCCGTCTTTAGATTCAACATCGGCCATTTGGTCGTATTTGGCAAGGCTTAGATATTTGACCTTTTGTTTTTCCTTGAGGCCCAGTTTTTTAGCCATAAAATCTTCAATCTCATCCCTGTACATAAGGCCGTCGACCAGTCCGTTTTCCAGGGCTTTCTGTCCGGTCCGTCCTTCCAGGCCCGACATGATGGCGTGTATTTTCTCCTTTGACAATTTGCGGTTTGCCGCCAGACGCTCTACCATGATGGTTTCCATGTCAGTTAGAAATTCCCGGGTCTGCAGCTTGTTAAATTCGCTCATCTCAGTGAGCCTGAATGGTTCTGTAGCACTCTTGAAGTTGCCCGCATAAAAGATGTTCATATCGACACCTATTTTATCCAGCATATTTTTAAAGAACGGTATTGCGGCCCCGTATCCTTTAAGGTCGACACCACCACGCGGATTGATAAACATAGAATCCGCCACCGAACAAAGGAAATACGAAGATTGTGTGTGTGCGTCAGCATATGAATATATAAATTTTCCGCTTTCGCGGAATTGCTGCAATCCATCCATCAGGCTCAAAAGCGTGGCCTGTCCCATAGATACTGACTGATTTTCGATCAGGATGCCTTTTATCTTGTCGTCATTGGCAGCAGCCTCCAGCAATTTGAGGATGCGTCTCAGCCCTAAGCTTTCTTTGGCACCTGTAAATATGTTGGCGTCCTGAGCTATATTGTCCGTTTTTTCGGGTATGAAGTCCTCAAGATGCAATCTGAGAACTGTATTTTTGGAGTATGTTTCCTTGTTCATGGCCCCTGAAATACCCATGGCAAAGAGGATAAAAAATCCAAATGCAAAAACGGCTACAACTCCAAGACATGAACCCAGAAAGGCGGTAAAGAAATTTTTCATTATAAGATGCTTTGGCTGCTTGTTTTATATGGTGCAAAAATAGTCATTGGCTCGCAAACAGACTTAATTTATTCGCCCAACCTATGGTTTTAATATACCATCGGCTGCAATGGCTCTGTTTATCCAATTATTCACCCCAATAATCTTGCTCTCATAAAAATATATTACTTTTATAGCCGGTAACCTTATGGATACGATGCAGTTAAACGAGTTGATCGAAAAATTTGTCCGTCAGGCAGGCATGGTAAGTGCCTGGCTAAATCCCTTGCTTGTGGTACTCATTTGTGCCGATGTGCTGCTGAGATATCTGTTTAATCAATCTGCCAACTGGATTCTGGAAATGGAATGGCATTTGTTTGGAATGATTTTTCTGCTCGGAAGTGCGTATACTCTGCAGGAGGACAAACACGTCAGAGTCGATGTGTTGTACCACCGCCTGAGCCTCCGGTGGCAATCGGTGATTGACATCATTTGTACCTTGGTATTACTGATACCATGGTGTATCGTCGGGATCATAACTTGTTATAACTATGCCTCCAATTCATATTACATCCTTGAAGGTTCACCCAATCCCGGCGGCCTTCCCTGGTGGTTTGTCATTAAGTTTCTGATGGTGGTTTGTTTTGTTCTTTTGCTTTTACAGTCACTGGTTATGATTGTAAAAAAGATTAAAAATCTGACGTCATGAGTCTGGAGCTTGGTGCATTGCTGCTGTTTGTTTTTTTATTTTTGTTTTTATTTTCCGGCTATCCGGTTGCTTTTGTACTCGGGGGAGTTTCTGTTATTTTTTTGGTTCTTTTTGTTCCGGATTTTATGTCTTTACTGCCCCTGCGTATCATGGGTACCATACAAAACTATGTTTTGCTTGCCGTGCCGCTGTTTGTTTTTATGGGGCTGGTTCTGGAAAAATCAGGCATAGCCGAGGAGCTCCTTACCTCCATGGGCGTATTGTTTGGCCGGATAAAGGGAGGACTGGCCTATTCGGTTGTCATTGTTGGTACGCTGCTGGCGGCATCCACAGGTATCGTTGGAGCCACGGTAATTGCCATGGGACTGATAAGCCTTCCTATCATGCTCAGAAAAAATTATTCTGTACCACTGGCCACAGGCATCATAGTGAGCTCAGGCACTCTGGGGCAGATTATACCTCCGTCCGTCATTCTCGTGCTATTGGGTAGTGTGCTCAACGTTGCCGTGGGCGATCTGTTTAGGGCAGCAGTAGTGCCGGGACTTTTGATAGTTGTATCTTATTTGTTGTACATATTTGCTTTTAGTCAGCTATGGCCTGAAAAGGCACCGGCACTCCCTGAAGAGGAGGTTAGACAATACAAAGGCAAGGGCTACGTGGGCAGGCTGGTAAAGTCTTTCCTGTATCCCATGTTTCTGATTGTGGCTGTATTGGGAGTCATTTTTTCAGGCATAGCTTCGCCTACTGAAGCAGCAGCTGTGGGAGCCCTTGGAGCAGTTTTTCTGACATTGTTGCAAAAGAAACTCACCTGGCAACTCCTAAAGGGTGTGTCTGTAGAAACCACGCACCTGACATCAATGGTTTTTATGATTCTTATAGGAGCAACTACTTTTTCACTGGCTTTCAGGGGGCTGGGTGGCGACAAGTTTATCATCGATGTCATAGAAAAAAGTAATCTGAGCCCCAATCAGTTTTTATTTCTGGTCATGTTGCTGGTGTTCATCGCAGGTTTTTTTATAGACTTTATTGAAATTATTTTTATCATCGTACCTATTGTGGGACCAGTATTTATGAAGTTTCAGATGGACCCATTGTGGATAGGCATATTGCTGGCACTCAATCTGCAGACTTCCTTCCTGACACCCCCATTTGGCTTTGCTTTGTTCTATTTAAAAGGTGTGGCTCCACCGGAAGTAAAGACCTCTGATATGTACAAGGGCATTGTTCCCTTTATCATTTTGCAATTGTTGGTACTCAGCCTAGTGGCTTTGTGGCCCGGTTCCCTGAAAATAATATGACTTTATAGGTTTACCCAAATAGGGTACCTGCTACGCCGGGGGGTACTTTTCCTACATGTTTGTAGGCTTTGGCTGTGGCCTCTCGTCCGCGGGGTGTTCTCTGGATGTATCCCTCCATGATGAGAAACGGTTCGTGCACTTCTTCTATGGTGCCCGGCTCCTCACCGACAGCAGTTGCTATTGTATTTAGACCGACCGGTCCTCCCTTAAATTTTTCAATGATGGTGGTGAGTATCCTGTTGTCCATTTCGTCCAGCCCGCTTTCGTCTACATTGAGAGCATCCAGGCCAAATTTGGCTATTTCCACATTGATGGTACCATCGCCCTTGATCTGAGCAAAATCACGTATTCTTCGCAGCAAGGCATTGGCTATCCTTGGTGTGCCTCTGCTACGCCGGGCGATTTCGAGTGCTCCTTCCTCATCGATGACGAGGCCCAGGATTTCAGAACTCCTGTAGAGGATTCTTTTGAGTGTAGCTACATCGTAGTAATCCAGCAGAAAGGTGATGCCAAACCTGGCCCTCATAGGAGCCGTGAGAAGCCCCATCCTTGTTGTAGCCCCGATCAGCGTAAAGGGATTGAGATTTATTTGTATACTTCTGGCATTGGGTCCAGAGTCGATCATGATGTCTATGCGATAATCTTCCATGGCCGAATACAGATATTCTTCCACGACATTGTTTAGCCTGTGTATTTCGTCTATAAAAAGGACGTCACCCTCCTCGAGGCTGGTCAGTAACCCGGCGAGGTCACCCGGCTTTTCGAGCACCGGACCCGAGGTCATCTTCAGATTGGTTTCCAGTTCGTTGGATATAATGTGCGACAGGGTAGTCTTGCCCAGGCCTGGAGGGCCGTGCAGAAGTACGTGGTCAAGGGCTTCCTCCCTGAGTTTTGCTGCCTTGATAAATACATTTAAATTTTCCACGATTCTGGGCTGACCATGGAATTCCAGCAAGGCTTTTGGCCTCAGAGCCTTCTCTACTTGCTTGTCCTCAGGTCTGAAATGTGCCTGTGTGGGGTCTAGGTTTTGATTCATTGCCCTGAGTGATCCTTATATTTATGCCGAAAACGACGACCCGCAGCCGCAGGTTTGTTTGGCGTTAGGATTGGTAAAAGTAAATCCGCGATTATTCAGTCCATCCAGCCAGTCTATTTCCATGCCCATCAGGTATATCATGTGGGCCTTTTCCATGAAGACTCTGAAACCGTTAAGTTCAAATTCTTCGTCCTTGTCTTTTTTAATGTCGAAGCCCAGGACATAACTAAATCCTGAACATCCGCCGCCTTTGACACCGACTCTAAGCCCGTGTTCTGATGTAAGCTCCTGTTCAGCAAAAATACGTTTTAACTGAGTGATGGCTCCTTCTGTGATGGTTAGTGGTGACAGTGAGGTTGTGGTCTCAACAGACATATTTTTAGGATTTTAAAGATATTTACAAAAATAATGGCATTTTTGCAATGCCGGTATAGTGTCAGCCGATTTCTTGTCTAAACATTATTATCCGGAATTTAGTTCAGAATTAAGTCATTCACAAAATTACTTCAATCCATGGTAGCAGACCTGGCAGATATATTAAAGTACACCATACCCGCATTAATCGTTTTTGCAACGGTCTATTACCTTATGAATAGCTTTTTCCGGCAGCAGTTTCAGCTCGAGTCCATGAAATATCAGAAAGACACAGCTAAAAACACCTTGCCACTCAAGCTTCAGGCATACGAACGCCTCGCTTTGTTTTGCGAGAGAATCAGTGTGGACAATCTTGCCTATAGACTTACCAATACCGAAATGGGAGGCAGAGAACTGCAAAATGCCATGCTTATTGCTATACAGCAGGAGTACGAACACAATATGTCTCAGCAGATATATGTGAGCGAAAATTTGTGGAAAATCATTCAACTCTCCAAAGATAAGATGCAGGAGATAGTATCCTCCGGTTCCGGACACACAACAAATGAGTTTATTGCCAGTGTCAAATCGGCTATCCTGGAGTCCAAAGTTGATCCGGTAGCCTATGCCCGTATGGCTGTAAGGGACGAAGCCCAATTGTTAATATGACAACCATTTTATAGTAATGACAAAATATACCCTGGCTGCCCTTGTACACCTGGCGGTCCTTCTGACTTCCTGCAGCAAAGTCAATCATCTGGCAGATGTCAAGCCCAGAACTTACCGCATAGAAAAGGCCTCATATCCTGTGGATGTCAGGATAGCTGCTCTTATCGAACCATATAAACTGCAGCTCGACAAAACCATGAATGAAGTGGTCGGCTATTGCCCTGAAGAACTGGTCAAAGGCAAGCCTTCGTCTACACTTACCAACTGGTTTACCGATGTGCTGCTGGAGGAAACACAGGCTTTGAGCGATGAACGTGTAGACTTTGCAGTGCAGAACTACGGTGGCATCAGGATACCTGCCTTGTCAAAGGGTCCCGTCACGGTAGGTAAATTATACGAATTGATGCCATTTGACAATATCATGTTTATTCAAAAACTCAAAGGCTCAGATGTCAAGTTGTTGTTTAACAGAATGGCAGAGTCCGGGGGATGGCCTGTGAGTCGCAGTGTTTCATTTAAAATCGAATATGGCAAAGCAGAAAACATAAAGATTAATGGAGTAGCTCTGGATACCACCGCCACATATACTGCTGCGATACCAGATTATATAGCCAATGGTGGCGACAATATGACTTTCCTTACGGGACTTCCGTCCAAAAATACCGGTGTCCTGATAAGAGATATGTTGATTAAAAATGTCAGGGACCGACATGCCAGAGGGTTGCAGATTCCTGTACTTAAAGAACAAAGGATAACAGAATAAGATGAACAGACGTCAGTTTATAATACACAGTTCGTATTCAGGGTTGCTCTTGTCTACCGGCATGTTTCCGCTTATGGCATCATCCTCAGAACCCGAAATCGGAAGGTTGACCATCCTCCACACCAATGATGTGCACAGCCGCATCGAACCCTTCCCCATGGATGGAGGTAAAAACGAAGGTTTGGGTGGAGTGGCTAAAAGGGCTACGCTTATACAGCGTATCCGAGAAGAACAGAAAAACGTTCTGTTGCTTGACGCGGGAGATATTTTTCAGGGGACCCCCTATTTTAATTTTTTTGGCGGAGAACTGGAGATGAAACTTATGAGCCAGCTTGGTTATGATGCTGCTACCATTGGCAACCATGACTTTGATGCAGGTGTAGAGGGGCTGGAAAAACAACTGGTACATGCCAATTTTCCACTGCTTGTGACCAACTATGACTTTTCTGATACGGCAATGAACGGTAAAACACGGCCTTACAAAATATTCCGTAAAGGAGGGTTAAAGATTGGTGTGTTTGGAGTGGGTATAGAACTCAGCGGACTGGTCCCGGAGAAACTATACAGAGGAACGGTATATAGTGACCCGGTGGCCGCTGCACAAAAATGGGCTCAAACGCTTCGCTACGAAGAAAAATGCGACTTCGTCATCTGCCTTTCACATCTGGGATACAAATACGATGAGCAAAAAGTCTCTGACAGGGTATTGGCACAAACCACATCCGAAATTGACCTCATCATCGGAGGTCATACACATACCTTCATGAAAGAACCCGAAAGGCTGGCCAATAAGGATGGAAAACCGGTGCTGGTCAATCAGGTGGGTTGGGCAGGCATAGTTCTGGGCAGACTAGATGTCTACTTTGAGAAGAATAAAAAAGGCACCTGCGTTACCTGCAAAAATCTCCTGGTGAAGCCCGCCTGAGGTAAGGTCCGTTTCTATCAGTATTTTACAAATTAGCAGACAAATAAACTTTATAGAACACGCATACAAATTATTATATATTATAAAATATTATATTTAAATTTATTAACTATAGTTATTTATTAGGAAAAAAAATATATAAAATTATTGGTTCTAATTTTTTTTATTCATTCAAAATAGTGTCACTTTTGCACCACTCCCAAATTTTGATCCTGATACCGAGAGGATGATTGTCGAGCGTTTCCCTGAAACCGTAGACTAAGCTGGAAGAGTTTTTTTTAGATTTTATTTTTTTTGAATGATGAAGGATCACATAAACGTATGGAACAACTGTCTCAGTATAATAAGAAAAAGCATAGATGTACAACCCTTCAAAACATGGTTTGAGCCTATCAAGGCTGTTCAACTGGAAGATGGTGTACTGACGGTACAGGTGCCCAATAAGTTTTTCTACGAGTGGCTCGAGGAAAACTATGTGGACGTACTCAAGAAGGCCATCAAATCAGAACTTGGCCACAAAGGCAGCCTTAATTATCAGATTACTGTCGAAAACCACAGAAAGATAGGTGTTCCCGGCCAGGATGTCAGTAAAAAGGTGAGGGCCGAAGATGACGGCGAAACGATGATGAATCCTTTCGTCATTCCCGGCATCAAAAAAATGAAGATTGACAGTCAGCTCAATGCGGCTTACACTTTTGATAGTTTTGTAGAAGGTGAGTGCAACCGGTTTCCATCATCCGCAGGGCAGGCCATAGCCAGAAACCCAGGAGGCACTGCCTTTAACCCCCTTATTGTTTTTGGCGATGTAGGTCTGGGCAAAACACACCTGGCACATGCGGTGGGAAATGAAATAATCCGGAAGCATGAAGGGAAGCAGGTTCTGTACATAACCACAGAAAAGTTTACCAACCAGGTTATTCAGGCCATCAAGTCCAATTCCGTAAATGACTTCATGAATTTCTATCAGATGATAGATGTCCTGATAGTGGATGACATCCAGTTTCTTTCCAACAGGCCCAAGACTCAGGAAATATTTTTTAACATCTTCAATCAGTTGCATCAAACTGGCAAGCAGATCATACTTACTTCTGACCGGGCACCAAAAGATATACTTGAAGTGGAGGACAGACTTATTTCCCGCTTTAAATGGGGGCTCGTTGCCGATCTTAAGGCTCCGGACTTTGACACAAGAATTAAAATTCTTAACAAGAAGCTTGAATCCGAAAACCTCGATCTTTCTCACGAAATCAAAGAATACATCTGCACCCACATAAAATCAAACATTCGTGAACTCGAGGGGGTAGTCATTTCTATTGTGGCTCAGTCCACATTAAACCGCAAAGTCATTGACATAAAGCTCGTAAGGGAGGTCATTAAACAGTTTGTAAGCACGGTGGAGAGGGAAGTTTCGGTAGAAAGTATTAAACAGCTCGTTGCCAGACATTTTAATTTGCCTGTAGAAAAACTGCACTCTAAAACCCGACTGAGAGAAGTGGTTGTAGCCCGGCAACTTTCTATGTACCTCGCCAAGACTTATACCAACAATTCGCTCAAAAGTATAGGAGATTCGTTTGGAGGCAGAGACCACAGTACCGTTATACACTCACTTAAGGCAGTACAGGATCTGATGGATACCGACCTTCTTTTTAAAGACAATGTTACAGCTCTGGTTAAAAAAGTTAAGACAGCTTTGGTCAACAAGTAATAAAAATATTTTATATTTGCGGCTCGAAAAGTTTTTTGAAATGCGGAAGCTTATTTTTTATACCTTGATGATAGGTGTGCTGACAATTGTGTCCTGTAAAAACAAGACCGTTAGTGACACAGAATTGAATTGGCTTACGATAGAAGAAGCCAGTAAAATAGGAAGTGGTAACAACGATAAAAAATTTTTGGTTGACGTATATACTGACTGGTGCGGATGGTGTAAGGTCATGGACAAAAAGACTTTTACCGACCCAGCTGTAATCAAGTACCTTAACGAAAATTTTTACGTGGTCAAGTTCAATGCTGAACAAAAAGAACCGGCCATGTTTAAAGGCAAAAAATATGAATGGACACCAATGGGCCGAAATGGCGTTAACCAGCTGGGGGTTGAACTCCTGCAGGGAAGACTCAGTTATCCGACCATTGTATACCTTAACTCCAATCTGGAACCATTGGCCGTAAGGCCGGGTTACAAAACGCCCGAACAACTTCTCGCAGAATTGCAGATGCTTTAGAGGCAGTTACCGAGAGATATTAGCTCAGTTGGTTTAGAGCACTACCTTGACAGGGTAGGGGTCACTGGTTCGAGTCCAGTATATCTCACTTAAATTCTGTGCATCTTGTTGAAATTTTTTAAATATTTCGACATTAGTTTGTACAGAATGAACGATAAAAATATCTTTGCGGCACTTTAAATGTAAAGTGGCTTATAAAAGTAAATTTTTACAGTCTGGTGAGGTGGGTGAGTGGCTTAAACCAACAGTTTGCTAAACTGTCGTACTGGAAACGGTACCGGGGGTTCGAATCCCCCCTTCACCGCACTACTGTAAGGTCGTTTGCTTCCGACAATAAAATAATAAATCTGATACATCAGATTGACACGGGGCGTAGCGCAGTCCGGTTAGCGTACCTGGTTTGGGACCAGGTGGTCGCAGGTTCGAATCCTGCCGCCCCGACAAAAAGCCTGGGATTTATGGTCCCGGGCTTTTTTGTTTTGGTGTGTATTGGACCTAGCACCCTATAGATTGTTTTGTTACAAGGCTTCCAAAATTTGAGGTCGTAAATTTTACGGAATTTCGTACCTTTGCGGTCATTTTAAAGATATGGAATGCCATTGGTTTATCTGACAAGGGTAGAAAAATTCAATGCCGCCCATCGGCTTTGGATAGAATCGTGGACAGAAGAGGAAAATTTCAGTTTCTTTGGCAAGTGTTCCAATAAAAACTGGCATGGCCATAATTATACTCTTTATGTCACAATCAAGGGTCATCCGGATCCTGTTATAGGGTTTATTTACGATGCTAAAAAACTGGGAAAGCTTATCCGTGAAATCATCATCGACAAACTCGATCATTCTAATCTAAATCTGGATGTTGATTTTATACCCAAAGGGATGATGCCGACCACTGAAAATATGTGTGTCCTTATTTGGAACGTACTCGAGCCGCATCTTGCCGGATGCCAGCTCCATTGTATCAAACTTCAGGAGACAGATTCCATTTTTGCCGAATATTACGGAGAAAAATAACAACCATGCCTTACAAAAAACAAGATCAGTACCCTGAGGAAACCACCGAAAAACTCGTGGACCGGTACTCCGATGTGTTGGGTATTCTGGGCGAAAATATATCACGGGACGGCTTGCTAAAAACACCCGAAAGGGCAGCCAAAGCCATGCAGTTCCTCACACAGGGATATCATCAGGATGCCACAGAAATTCTTAACTCTGCCCTTTTTAAGGAAGAATACAGTGAAATGGTCGTTGTGAAGGACATCGAATTATATTCTCTGTGCGAACACCATATTCTTCCATTTTTTGGCAAAGCCCACGTCGCATATATCCCTAATGGATATGTTGTCGGATTGAGCAAGATACCACGTGTAGTTGATGTTTTTGCCAGACGTCTGCAGGTGCAGGAGCGACTGACACATGAGATTCTCCACGCCATAGATGGGGCTCTCAAGCCTCACGGTGTGGCCGTAGTGATAGAAGCTGCACACATGTGTATGATGATGAGAGGTGTACAAAAGCAGAATTCGGTGACGACAACATCAGCCTTTACAGGTGCTTTTCGCAATATCGAAACCCGCAACGAATTTTTAAGTCTGATAACAGCAAAACTCAAATAATACCAGACATGACCGCATATGTATTTCCGGGCCAGGGTGCTCAGTTTGAAGGTATGGGTAGGGACCTTTACGAAGGTGGGGGGGCTGCCAGAGATGTATTCCACCAGGCCGATGAAATTATGGGCTTCTGTTTGTCAGATATCATGTTTGGAGGCACGGCCGATGATCTAAGACAAACCAGGGTCACACAGCCGGCACTTTTTGTGCACTCTATTGCTACACTGCGTACCAGGGCAACATCCCAGCCAGAGGCTGTGGCGGGGCATTCGCTGGGCGAATTTTCAGCCTTGGTAGCCAATAAAACGCTTACTTTT
>JAKQGD010000147.1 GCA_029573365.1 Bacteroidota bacterium
AAGACAGGCACAGGAAATACACGACCGGATTTCACTTTCAGAAAAAATATACAATGCTGATTGCGGCTTCAGACCTGTGGTGGGCCACATTTATTTTTTATACGAAAAAAAAGACGGTTCGTGGGTGCTCTCCATGATATCGCCGCAGGAATGGGGTAAAAACCCACCATATATTTACCTGGCCAAAGCTGAACTGCTGGCAGACAGCACGTGGAAGGTCATAGACACGGCAGAGCTATTCAAAACCGAACAATAGACAGTTACAAGGTGTTATAGCCTGTATAAATGTAGGTCTGGCATGAAAGGTTGGAACTTTTCTGTTTATAGAGCCGAAGGGTCAGACGATCCCTTTGAAAAACTCCTCAAACTTTTTAAGGAGCTGCTTCTGCATACCTCCGGGGATGTCAGCGAAGCCCTCTCCTGGCTCACAGAATTGGACAAGCAATACAAACTGACAGATGAAAATTACGGAATAGCAGATTTTATCAGGGATCTGGAGGAGAAAGGATATATAAACAGAGGACAAGGAACCGGCAGACCCGGCTTTACACCCACTTCTAAAATGGAAATAGCCCTGCGAAGACAAGCCCTTGATGACATTTTCGACCAACTAAAAAAGTCAAAGGCCGGTGCACATAATACAAAACACTCCGGGCAGGGTGATGAGTTTACATCAGAGCTCAGGCCCTTTGAGTACGGTGACAGACTCGACCATATGGCCATGTCCGAGACCCTCAGAAATGCACAGATAAGCCATGGGTTGGAAGATTTTAAACTCACCGAAAAAGACATAGAAATCCACGAAACGCACTTCAAAACGCAGACCTCTACGGTGCTGATGATTGACATTTCACATTCTATGATCCTTTATGGCGAAGACCGAATCACGCCTGCTAAAAAGGTGGCTATGGCACTGTCAGAGCTTATCATCACAAGGTATCCCAAGGACACACTGGATATCATCGTCTTTGGAGACGACGCATGGCCCATTGAGATCAAAGATCTGCCTTACCTGCAGGTAGGACCCTATCACACCAACACAGTAGCAGGTCTGGAGCTGGCCATGGATATTCTGAGGAAGAAAAAAAATCACAACAAACAAATCATGATGATCACGGACGGCAAGCCTACGTGCATCAAAAAAGGAAATAACTATTACAAAAACAGTTTCGGGCTCGACAGAAAAATACTA
>JAKQGD010000632.1 GCA_029573365.1 Bacteroidota bacterium
TCCGGCATACCAGAATTTTACTCCTGAATACCTTATGCCGACTGTGCCCACAACCTGAGGTGTACCGGGAAAATAATAATTGTTTACGTACACCACCCTGCCCTGGACAAAATCCTCGGAACTATTGTCTCTGGAAATGGAAGCTAGCGGACGGCTGGTATAAAAATAATCGCCCACCGAGCCTGCAGCATTAAAAGTAACCCTGGGATTGAGGTTGTATTCCATACCCAGCTCGACCCCCAGATGCTTCCTGTCTATGCCTGTCTGCACATAGTTGACAAATGTCCTGAACTCTTCATGGTAGTAAACATCACTTGATATCTTATTCTGGAAATTTGTGTAAAATCCTGTGACCCTGGCTTTAAATTTGGTAAACCTTGCCAGGTAATTCAGATCAAAAGCAGTGATCTTTTCATTGGTAAGATTGGCCACCACCTCATCTCGTACCCTGGGGGATACAAAACTTTCATTGGCAAAAGGTGCCCTTGTCCTGTACGAACCATTGAGCACTAAATAGTTACGGCCATCAATCTTATAGGTAATACCCCCTTTGGTGCCAATATTGGTAAACCTGTGCACTTCTGATTTTCCGTACGAATCATCAGGAAACAGTCCTACCTTGGTTTTTCCGTCTCTGTAGAAACTCTGGCTGCCCACAGACAATGCACCGTAATAATCAAATCTGTCAGTTTTGAATACGAGCTGGCCCCACGCAGAGGCCCTGTCAGTCACTATGTCGTAATTGTGTCCAAATGTGTCACCTTCTTTAAGGATTCTGTTGGGTCGGTTGACATCGTTTTGACCGGCATCAGGATTGTCCGGAAAGTCCCGCAGTGCAAACCTATTGAAATCAATATAAAAGTCGGCTCCCAGCAAATCTTCGACCCTGCGGTAATAATGCACTTTTTCGTGCAGGTACTGAATGCCGCCGGTAAAAAACGTTCTTTGTCCAAACTTTGTATTGAGTACGGAGTTGATGCTTGCCTTGTTGTTGTCATAATTTTCAGATTCGAGGATGTAAGCGGCAAGTTTGCCCGTCACGGTATTTCCTGTCTGACCATTGGCATTGACTATGGTATAATTTCTTGTTTCATTGGCATTGTAAAGGGCCTGCCAGTCTATTTGTCTGTTGGACTCAGAAGCCGTTAGGTAAGCTGTCACGAGGTCTTTTCCTTCCTGCGTGTTGGAGTAGCTGGGCAGATTGCGGTAATAATCAGGTCGTGGGTCTGGTGCGTCATACCAGTCGAGCCTGGTAGAACCAAATTTACCCCACTGCACACCGGCCGTGGTCAGCACATTGGTTTTGCCGGATATTTTCCAGTCATGACGCAGCATGGCTACAGGCTGGTGTATGAGATATTCGCGGGCACTCCGCACTTCACCATTCTGGTAGCCCCAGTTGGGATTGTAAAAATTGGTACCGGCAAGATCGTACATTTCCTGTACCGAACCCGTAGACCTGCCTCGCCGTGCGGGGGTGCCAAAAACTACAAAATTGAGCAGATGCCGGTTGCCCAGTTTTCGATCCACGGACAGAAAATAACTGTTGGCCTCCACACCTGTTCCTTTGATGTAGCCATCCTGCCCGTAGGTATGCGATGCACTGACTGACAGTGCCCAGCCGCTTTTCATCATCCCTGTGCTCCATGTACCTGAAATACGGTGTCTGAAAGTCCGGTTGGAATTGGAATAGGTAATCACTTTCTGGGCCCTTTGGCTGGAAGCCCTCAGATCTATAAAAGTGGCACCGCCGATGCCGCCGAATGTAAAATCGTTGTCTGCAAGGTTGATTAGGTTAGACCTGTTTCTTAGTACGGGATTAAGTCCGTTCCAGGCTGTCCACAATACACGGCCATCATCCTGGTCATTCATCAGCATGCCATTCATATACATGTCCGAATCTTCATTGAAATATCCCCTCGGCCTGAATCGCCCAGCTATCAGATTGAATGTAGCAGCATTGAGGAAAGGGTCTCTGCCTGCAGATAAGGCACTCGAAAAATTATCGTTTTCGTTTTCGATCGAAGCTATGTCGCTCACATCTATAATGGTAATCGTCTCGGCTTCAGTGACTGCTGGTTTATCAACGACCACTTCTCCCAGGCTGACATCTGAGCCTTTCATATCTACATCGGCCAGGTCGACCATCGTTCCATTGAGGTCTGCTTTGACGGAATATTTGCCTTTGGGTACATCCACGAAGGTAAATTTACCGGTGGCATTGGTATAAACCACAAGGTCCGTATTTGTGAGGCTCACCTCTACCGCCGGAATGGGCAGGTCTGTGTTTTTATCCTTGAGGATACCTGTAATATTCTGGCCAAAAGTTAAAATGAAATTAAAATGAATCGTGGCGACTACAAAAAAAAGCCTTTTACGTCCTATCATTGTGCTGGTTGGATAAAATAAGAGGTAAAGTTACATTTATATACGATGGATTGGCCTTAAATTACTGATATTTTTTGTTAAAGCCCTTTGAAGTCCCTGAGTACCCTATATTTGTGAACAAATTTGGAAAGATGTCCCGAAAAGTAGTTTTGTGGTGTTTGCCTGTGTTGCTCCTTACAGCCTTTGCCACTGTGGCCCAGAAGTCCGGAACCCAGTACAAACTGGTAAGTGTAGGATTTTATAACCTGGAAAACCTTTTTGATACCGAAAACGACACTACAATAAATGACGAGGAGTTTCTTCCGGGCGGAGCGAGAGCGTGGACACCCGAGAGGTACAGCGAAAAACTGTCAAACATGGCGTATGTCATTTCGCAGATCGGCGTACAAGATGCAAAAGCAGGCCTTTCTTTTTTCGGCGTATCCGAAATCGAAAACCGCAAAGTGCTCGAAGACCTGGTAATCCAACCTTCCATAAAAGACCGCAATTATCAGATTATCCACTACGATTCGCCCGATCCGCGGGGTGTGGATGTAGCTTTTATCTACAACCCAAAACATTTTACCCCTATTTACAGCCGTCCTGTGCCTTTGCTCAATTTTGAAGACGGCCGCAGATTGTATACCCGCGACGTACTGTATGTCAAGGGCCTCCTCGAAACAGATACTGTACACATCATGGTCAACCACTGGCCATCAAGAGGAGGCGGAGAAGCCAGAACAGCCCCGTTCAGAAACAATGGAGCAAAGCTGTGCCGCAATATTGTAGATTCGCTGCGAAACATGGACAAGGATGTCAAGGTTTTTGTCATGGGAGACCTCAATGACGACCCCACCAACGAAAGCATGAAGTCTCACCTCAGGACTGTAAGTAAAATCAAGGAAGTACACGTCACTGGCATGTTTAATCCTTATGAGGAAATGTTCAGGCGTGGGCAGGGCTCAAACGCCTACAGAGATGCCTGGAGCCTTTTTGACCAGATCGTCATCTCCGAAGGGGTGGCCAGCGAAAAAGCCAAAGGCTACAGATACCTCAAGGCCAATATTTTTAACAAACAGTTTCTGGTGCAGCCTTCAGGTCAATACAAAGGTTATCCCATGCGTACTTTTTCCGGGGATTTTTACCAGTCGGGATACAGCGACCACTTTCCAAGTTATATCTATCTGATCAAAGAAATCAGATAAAATTATGACACCAATCATGGCCGACCCTAAAATAAAGGGGCAGGTTCTTCTGTTAAAAAGTGATAAATAAATTAAGATGAGAAGCCAATTATCCTTATTCATATTTTGTTTGCTGGTCTGCTTATCGCAATGGCAAAATTCATATGGGCAGGTCGATTCCACGAAAGTGGCTATAACGTCGTTTGAAAAAGTCAGTTCTGACACCCGGGTAAACAACATTTTTATAGATGAAAGAAATGTTATCTGGCTCGCCTCCTCCAAAGGACTGATAGAAACCACGGGCGACGGATCTAAATTTAATACCCATTTTGCCAATACCGAAATGGTGGATGTCGTATCTGACAAGCGTGACAATGTATGGTGTGCCTCATCATCTGCCCTCTACAATCTTAAAACCCTGGCAGCCTACCCTCTGCCAGATGACGGCATCACGATAAAAGACATCACCTGGCTCGAAGGTACCGTATGGGTGGGCACCGACAATGGCCTGTATCAGTTTGTCCCTTCTACCTCCAGATATAAAATATTCGATACAGAAAACTCAAAGCTTGCAAGCGACAAGATCAATTTTGTACATGCCGACCGCAATAAGATTTTATGGGTGGGCACCGACAAAGGTTATGCACGCATCGATGGTGACAAATGGGAGGTACAGGATAAAAAATACAGGATGCTCTCTACCTGCGAAAATGCCGAGGGCCAGTGGATCATCTCTGACAATGATATGTTTTTACTCAATCGGTTTAACAGGCTTTTTCCCGTAAAACTCGATCCCTCTCAGTTTAAAGGCAAGATCAACAACTTCGTCATCGACTCCAAGGGGAGGATTTATATAGCGTCTGATATACTGGCAAGGTATGACCCTTATAAGGAAAAGATAGAAAATTATACAGAAGATGCTGCCATGCTCAGCAAAGCAGCTCTGAGCGTAGCCTGTGACAAGAATGATAACATCTGGATTGGTACCGACGGGGCCGGTTTTTACAAACTCCTTTTTGGAGACATAGCCAAAGAGCAGCTCAATGCCATAATCCTGGTGGAGTCAGGTGTGCAGTGTTTTAATGGCAACAATGGCAGCCTGAGGGCAAGTGCTTCAGGAGGTACTAAACCATATAGCTATGCCTGGAGTATTAAGGGAGCAAGCGGCAATGCAGCCACAGGGCTCACCGCAGGTGCCTATGAAGTCACGGTGACCGATAAATTTGGCACTACGGCAGTGGCCAGCATTCAACTTTCGCAACCCCAGCCTCTT
>JAKQGD010000157.1 GCA_029573365.1 Bacteroidota bacterium
ATCTCTTATGGGCATGGATTCTTACCATCCCTGTGTCTGCCCTTCTTGCCATGGGCATTTTCAAGATATTGGCTTTATTTGGTATGGAGTAGGTATTTCGCCTATTTCTGCTCCAGTTGTTTTATGATTTCGGCGTCAGACTTTCCCAGATTTTCAAGCAGGAATCGAACACTCCTTGCCATTGAATCCTGAGGATAGTTGTTGAGAAACTTTTCATAAACCTTTTTTGCTTCATCCTTGTTGCCCAGTTCCGAATCCAGAAGGAAGCCCTTAAAAAACACGGCCAAAGAAGCTTTATCACTTTTTGGAAAATATATATGGATCCAGTCATACAATGACATGGCTTTGGGGTAGCTGCCTATAGCACGGGCTATCTCTGAAGCTCTGAACAGGTACTCTGCAGCCATTGCATCTTCAGGAAACGAAAGAGCATAAGCCTCACAAACATCGATGTATTTTTCTGAAGCTTCCATATTGACGCCATTTGGGCCTGGATTGCTGAACACGTTTTCTGCCATTCTTTTGAGATAGGCTGACATATCAGTCTGTTCGGCAAGTACATTGTATTTGTAAGCTGGGCTTTCTCCGTATTTTTTTATCAGACCTGCATAAAAAATAGATGCCAGATCAGGGCGATTGTTGTTTTTCATCCTTTCTGCTGCTTTTTCCAACAGCTGTTTGTGGCCGGATGCATTGGGGTTGATTTTCAGCAATTCGGTTTCGAACACGTCTTTATAAGAAGCCTTGTCTGGGTCTTTGCATAAAGCTACTGCCTTTCTTGCTAGTTGCTCCTTCGTAGCCATGTCTGTCGCCTCCATAATGTGACTGCCATAAGCCCTGATCAAATTGGTAAATGTGGAATCGGACTTGTCTTTCTGATATTTTTTTTCCAGGGCAGCAAGTTCCGGTTCTACAGATGTGGATGGGTCTTTTTGTTTGCAGGAAGCAACAAGCAGGGCCAATAACGGCACAACGATTTTTAAAGACATGGGTTTAGACATATTTATTTAAAAGAAGTGATGGAGCCGCGAGATCAGGTTTTTCTCTTTTTCTTTTCTGCGGCGGGAAAAAGGATGTTATTGAGAATGAGCCTGTAACCGGCACTGTTTGGGTGGAGGTTGAGGTCTGTCTCAGGGTCTCCCACATAGTGCCTGTAGTCTTCGGGATCGTGGCCTCCGTAAAACGTCCAGGTACCAAAACCGTAGGTACCATGCAAATATCTAACTTCGCCGGCTGATTTGGTTTCACCCATAACGAGAACATCGGGCTTGACGAGGGATTTTTTAAACGAAGTACTTTGGCCCATAAATCCTTTGACCGTAAGGGTGTGATTCTGACACAGCATGGTCGGTATGGGATCCCACTTGGCAGAAAACTCAAAAAGATTAAAATAATCCACTTCCGGGGTGAGTGACCTCGATTTGTTGTCTATGTCTGAGTGTTCGTATTGCAGCGGATTAAGGTTGAGGGTAAAGTCTTTGAATGCAAACGTCTTGCTGAAATCTAGTTTATCCTGTGCTGAGCGGTCATACCCATCGCCATCGTACATACTATCGCAGATGTCAAGCCCCTCAGCTGCAAGTGCTATATCGTATGTATCTGTGGCACTGCACATGGCAAACATAAATCCTCCGCCTTCAACATACTCTTTGATTTTTTTAGCTACAGCCAGCTTTAGATTGGAAACCTTGGAAAAGCCCAAACCTACAGCGAG
>JAKQGD010000199.1 GCA_029573365.1 Bacteroidota bacterium
TAGACACTACTACTGCCAATGGTGCCAATGCCATGGTAAAGGGTAACCTGACACTCAGGGACAAAACCAATGAAATCACCATCCCAGCCACAGTTACCGTTTCTGATTCTACAGTAACTGTTACTTCAGGTAAGTTTACCATCGACAGAACCAAATGGGGTGTAAACTACGGCTCCAAGAATATATTCAAGGACCTGGGTGACAAATTTATCAATGACGAGATAGCACTCGAATTGCAGCTTACAGCTAAGGCAGCCCCTGCTGAGGCACCCAAGCAGTAATCTATCCACATAAATATAATATCAAGGAGGCTCCTGACCAACATCGGGGGCCTTTCTTATTTTTAGCGAGTCATAGTGACGATGGAAGAGTTTTTTATATTTTTGGCACCTAATAAATGAGCACAATATTATGGCACTTACAGAATCCAACATGATGGCACTGGGCACGGTAGCACCCGGTTTTACGCTTCCTGACACGGTATCAGGCAAAGAACTTTCTTATGCTGACATCAGAGGTACGGTGGGCACGTTGGTTATGTTTATATGCAACCACTGTCCGTATGTAGTCCATATAAACCCAGAACTGGTACGTATCGCCAATGAGTATATGGCCAGGGGCATAGGGTTTGTGGGTATAAGCAGCAATGATGCTGCCGGTTATCCGGATGACGGCCCTGATAGGATGAAAATCGTTGCCAAGGTTCTCAAGTATCCATTTCCGTATCTGTATGACGAATCTCAGCAGGTAGCCAGATCATACGAAGCAGCCTGTACGCCCGATCTTTATCTTTTTGACAACCATGATTGCCTGGTTTACAGGGGCAGACTTGACGAGTCACGGCCCGGCAATGACAAACCACTGAAAGGAACCGATCTCAGGCTGGCCCTGGAATTACTGGTACGAGGCGAAGCTCCACTCCGCAAGCAGTATCCCAGTGCAGGTTGTAATATTAAGTGGAAGGCTGACTTCTAATTTTATAAAATAAAGCACGGGTCAATTACCGTTTTTTCTGGAAGTCACCAGACTCCTGAGGGTGGCCAATTCCCGGTATTTTTCGCGGGCCTCCTCGGCAGGGTAGCCAAAATACTGTTTTCCGCCGGCGAGGTCCTTGGAAACACCGCTTTTGGCTGAGATTACTACATTGTCGCCGATGGTGAGATTTTGGGCAATACCTACCTGACCGTATATCACTACATTGTCACCCACTATGGTTTTACCGGCTATGCCTG
>JAKQGD010000635.1 GCA_029573365.1 Bacteroidota bacterium
ATTACAAACGCTCATTCACCATATGATTTTAATAGTAGTACTTGTTATACTACCATTGAAAGAATGTTTTTGGCTATTTATGCCAAATATCAGCCGGTGACAATTTATTGGAATAGAGACGACTGGAACCAGGAGTGCCTGAAGGGTTCGTGGATCACTACTCAAGGAATTACTGAGACTGCTATTGGATGGTATGATGGATTGCTTGACACCAGCTCTTACCACTGTATGCTTGAGGGCAACTCGGTAACATGGAAACTGCCCGATAGGCATCCCAGATATAGCCAGGCATGGTTTCACTCAAAATGGTATAGGGTCCATTCTGTGGAAGGTGGAGGTATGGATACCATCCCATTTGTACAGATAGCACCAAAATACAGACTTTTTTTTGATACCCCTTGCAGATATAGTGGCACCGACGACGAGACACCAGCCTCTCACTCCCTGTCCATATATCCAAATCCTGCCGACGAGCTGCTCTCCTTCCCTGATGCGGAGTCCTCAGCTGTGGTACGTATTTACGACGTGGTGGGCAGACTTAGGTCAGAGACGTATGGGTCAGAAGCAGATGTATCAGGACTGCCGCCGGGCCTGTACACGGTCACCTTGGAACAATCAGGCAGAGTAAAAAAAGGCAGGTTTGTAAAGAGGTAAAATCCTGAGGCAAATAGACCTTTCTAATCTTCCCCTTCCTCCCGGAACGGGCTCCTGAGTGTGTATTTTTCCTGCGGTTTTACAAATCCAAGCACCGTTTCCACGGCCTTGTTGAGCAAAGGGTGGGTGTGTCTTAGGTACAGATACATGTCGTGGGGTACGGCACCTACGGTAGATTTTATCTCCACAGCAGTACGTGACATGTCAACCTTTTCTAGCCTCAGGTCTATGGCTTCCCTCACCAGGTCATACAGCATATTGAGATAAAGCTGACACTCTGCGTTTTCCTTTGGATCATACCCGAGGAAGTGTGCATCGAGCACATTGTAGTTTTTGATGCTGGTGTAAAATGCCACCATCCTGCCGTTACGCCAGTAGGTGGTAAATTTCATGTTTTTGCTCAGAGCTTCCTGGATGTTTTCAAAATATTGGGTGCTTAACACAAAAGCATTAAAATCTGCCTGATCCGAGACGTTTCTGTACAGACTATGTATGGTTTCTCTGTTGGCGGCAATTTCTTGGGCACTAAAAACAACCTTATTTATATCAGAAGCTTTTTTCATTGCCTTGCGGGCACGCACCCTATATTTTGATTTCAGGCTTTCCAGATAATCATCAAAAGTTCTCCAGGCCGCATCCAAATCAAGAATCATTTTAGGCTGAACCGTAAACTTAGTATATCCTTTATGGTATTCGTCTCCGGAGGGATTGTCCTCTTCAAAAAAATCTTTGATGAGTATGAGGCCGGGATTTATTTTTTGGTCATTAAGATATTTATTGAGTATTTCAGTCGCCTTTATGACTAGGTAAAACTGCTCATTGCGTGGTATAGCATCGTCAAAACAAAATCCATATTTGCCAGTGAGCATCAGGTTACCACAAACAACGGTTTCAAAATTGATCGATTTTACTACAGCCTGCCTCAGCACAGACGTGATGCCCTTAAAAATTCCCTGCACATCGCTGCCTGGTTTTCTTAGGTTTTCTGCCAGCCGCACATACCTGGACTGGAAATACAGGATGCCAACAGGCCTTTTGTTTTCATAAACGAGGCCGTAATAGGGCTTCAGACCTGTGGCAGGGTATTTTTCAAGAACCTTCAGAAAATCTGGGCCGAAGAAGATATCCTTGCTTTCGGCTACAAGACTCCAGTCCTCTTCAATGCCGAAGATGGAATCAAACACCTGAATCCGGTACCGGTCATCTGGCCCTGTGGCATCAGAGGCAGCATGGCGGCGGCACATGGCTTTTGTCAGAATGGTCATTCCTTGCTGATATCTTGTATGTGATTCAACATAAATGTGATTTTGCCACTAAATGTTCCGATAAGTTGACCTGTTGCTCCATACATTCGTCCAATCTCACTTTTTTACCCACAAGCATAAGTAATTACGCCATTAATGGTCAGTACTTCCAGCTTTTAAGGTCGGCACCGACAGGTGCATTTTTAGTCATTTCACGGGACCACTTAGGTATAAACATACGATGGTATCTGAGCCTCGAAATGGCATTGGGCTGACTGTGGTCTCCATTCCAGCAATGTTCTGCCCTGTCACCGTAATCTACCTCTCCGTCGTAATATGGTTCTTTGGTCGATTCAAGAAATTCTTCTGTCAGGTATACGGCATTGTTTAGGTAATAGTTGTCCATGTCGCCGCAGTAGATTCTTACCTTACCCTTGAGTTTTGGTCCCAGTGTTTTCCAGTCCCGTTTCATGATGTAGCTGAGGTCGAAATTTTCACGCCAGTGAGCCGCTACAATGCTATCTATGTCTCCGGTCATTTTGTCCCAGATTCTTTTTGGATAACCGTCTTTGTCCATCGGCGAATAAGTGGCCTCCCATATATCCCATTGCTGGCCGGAACGGCTCTTGTCGCCCAGCATAAGCTCCCTGTAATTTACCTCCTGAAGAGTACAACTGATGTGCCCGAGATAATCCCTCTGTGCCGGCCTGGGCGTCTTTTTATTTTTACTGTCCAGGAAGTATGCATTTTTATCCTTGTAGATGTCCACAACTGTATAGGCTCGGAAATCTATAGGGTCGGGACATGCAGCAAAACATCCATTGTATTCGTCAGGATAAAACACCTGGGCAGCCAGGGCTTCCCATCCGCCTGTAGAACCTCCGTACAAAAACCTGGCCCATCCCTTACCTATGCCCCTGTACATTTTTTCGATATAGGGTATGAGCTCGTAGGTTATGGCATCTCCATAGGGTCCCTGACAGGCAGAGTTTACGGCATACGAATCGTCATAATACGGTGTAGGATGTTGTATTTCTATGGCAATGACTCTGGGGAAATCCGGACCTGACCATATCTTGTAAAAGTCATAAGCTTCCTGGTCTACAATCCTGTTGTAACAATCCAATTTAAATCTGCTGCTGTATTCGCACGGTATGGTCGTATCTGGAGGTGTCGTAAGAAAACCACTGAAATCATCAGGAAAATGACCGTGATATATGGCAAGCGGATACCTTACGTCTGTATTTTCAGCCCAGCCTTTTGGCAAAAGTACATGAGCCCCCAGATAAATGTCGCGTCCCCAAAAATCGGAGAGCAATTTGCTCTTCATTTTCACGTGTTTGACCCATTCGGTATCTTCTGGCTCCTTGATGGGTGGTATTTTTTTGTTTAGGGTGAGGGTGTAGTTGCCTCCATCTTTGATTTCCAGCTTGACAGGTTCGCTGTACAGATTGCCGGGAGCTTTGTTCCATTGCTGGCCTTCGCCACGGTCCATGGGCAGCTTGACTGTGTGCCCTGTTGACAGTTTGAAGGTTTCATACTTGTGTAGCAATGCCTGGACATAATAAACCCCGGGTGCGATGTCGCCCAGATTTTGAATGGGATATCCAAACTCTTCGCCACTGAATTCTATAGCTTTACCCGGAGTCAGGTTTTCTATATTTTTACCAAAGGCAAGCTGTGTTTCAGGCCCGTCCGTAATCTCAAATCTCGGCTCTTTATCTTTGTTTGTTGACAGCATGAGGATCATCCTACCGTCAGCTACTCCGGCAGCCAGACTGTCAGGAATTTCTATGTTAAAGCTGTATTTATTTTGTCCCGGAGTCTGAGGCTGATTGCATGACAATGTCACGATCAGCGTGGCCGAAATGAGAGGAAGAAAAAGTTTCATTTTGCTTTGATTTGTGACCAAAGATAATGCAAAATTTTAAAAATGTTTGGCGAGATTTTTAGGAAAATGCGAAAATCGTGACAACCCCAGTTAAATGCAAAACGTTATACACGCATAATCAATTGAGGCAGTATAAATTGTTAACCAAATTTTAGTGAGCTTTTAACTCATTTTAAATGTCTGAATTCGTTTCGATAAAAGGAACCAAATAATTTTTTAAAATGAAAGCAGCCATCTTATTTGTAACCATGTTATTTGCCCTCCAACTGGGAGCCACAGATAACCACCCCCGAAAATCAGAACGTTGGTACAGTCCATATCTTAACCGTCAGGTCAAAATTATGGATGACCGCGGTGGCATTAGAGTCAAGGGTTTATCAAGGCCCAATCACTGGATATATTTTGAGTACACCGGCAGAGACGAATACACCAGCAGGTCAGGTGACAGGCTGATTTTTGCCCGTCGGGATGTCGCTGTTTTTACGTCCCGGCATGACAGGACAAGGCTAACTCTTGTGCCCTGGAGCCAAAGAAAGGAAAAATACAGCCAGCCACACAACAGGCCTGGAAACGGCAGATGGAACGATTGTGACCAGGATTATTATGACGAAAAAGGATATTTCGATGACGAATATGATTACAATAACAACTACGACCGCTATCGGCAATCCGATCACCG
>JAKQGD010000639.1 GCA_029573365.1 Bacteroidota bacterium
AACTAATTATGAAATACGGATTTTTCTTTGTTTTTTTCACCTTTTTGTTGTCAATCATAGCTTACACCACTATCAGGGGATATCAGACGCTTGCCCCTTACGGTAATTTCAAAACAGTATATCTGGTATCCATGGTTGTACTTTCTGTCGTCATGTTTGCAGGTATCGGGTTTGAAAATCAGCTGCCGCACGGCTTAGCCAAAGGGATGAGTTTTGCGGGTCACACCTTTTTCATTGTAGCTGCTTACCTGTTTATTTCTTTTCTGCTGACAGATATATTCAGGGCGGTCAATCATTTCGTGCCGCTGGTAACCAATATTCAGGCATTCCGGCTGGGAGCAATGGTGGGCACGCTGGCTATTCTAACTGTACTGCTGGTATGGGGTAACTATAAATTCAATCATCCGCAGAAAGTACAGCTCACTATCCACAGCAACAAATCCCATAAAAAAAACCGGGAGATTAAAATTGTGGCAGTAAGCGACATACACCTCGGCACTTCCATTGACAAAAAAAGACTCCGGCAGTATGTCGACCTCATCAATGCCGAAAAACCGGATCTTGTACTCATTGCCGGCGATCTGATCGACCGGTCGATTAAGCCCGTCATCAGTCAGAAAATGGACGAAGAACTCCGCACCATTCAGGCACCGATGGGCGTGTATGTCATTTTCGGAAATCATGAATATTACGGCGAAGGCGATCATCACATTGCCGATTTTTACCGTAAATCAAACATCACACTGCTCAGAGATACATCAGTGGTTATTAACAACGAACTGCTCGTGGTAGGTCGCGATGACAAGCACAACCCCAACCGCCGGCACCTGAAAGAGCTTTTTCCTCCGGATACAGATAAACCGGTGATCGTGCTCGACCATCAGCCATACCATCTGCAGGAAGCGGAAAGCAGTCGTGTGGATTTACAAATTTCGGGACACACCCACAACGGTCAGTTTTTTCCGGCCAATCTGATTGTAAAAAGTATGTTCGAACTGGGTTATGGTCACCTGAAAAAGGGTAATACGCATTTTTACGTATCGTCGGGGCTTGGCCTCTGGGGACCACAGTATCGGTTGGGAAGCCAAAGTGAGTTAGTAGTGGTAAATTTCAG
>JAKQGD010000640.1 GCA_029573365.1 Bacteroidota bacterium
ATCACCATTATCCTGGAAAGCAAACGGATAGCCAATGCAAAAGAAGCCCTGGAGGTTGTGGAAGCACAGCTCGGCATCATGCACCTCGTGGATCTGCCATCTAATATCAAAACGCCCACTTTTATTGCCGACTATGCAAAAAACAGCGGTAAAAAACATGGCTATGATGTGAAGGTTTTCCAACTCCGAGAACTTAAAAAAATGAAAATGGAGGCCTTGATGGCCGTAGGGCAGGGCAGTGCCAATCCGCCCGTGCTTATCGTCATGGAATACAAACCCAAAGGAATACGCACCAAGGCTCCAAAACTGGGACTTGTTGGCAAGGGTATAAGTTTTGACACCGGCGGTATATCCATCAAGCCATCAGCCAATATGGGCTACATGAAAAGCGACATGGCCGGGGCGGCTGCCGTCATAGGTGCCATAGAGCTTGCCGCCAGACTCAGGCTCAATATACACGTAGTGGGCGTGGTCCCTTCTGCTGAAAACAGTGTCGATGCTTATAGCATACGGCCGGGAGATGTCATCTCTTCCTACAGTGGCAAGTCGATAGAAGTGCTCGACACCGACGCGGAGGGTAGACTGGTACTGGCTGACGGACTGGCATACATCATTAAAAACTATGGTCCCGAGTATCTGATAGACCTGGCCACCCTCACGGGCAGCTGTGTTGCCACACTGGGGTATACAGCGGCCGGCCTCTTTACCGACAATGACAGCATGGCCGCCGATCTTTCCAAAGCCGGCGAAGCTGTGCACGAGAGGGTATGGCGTCTGCCCCTGTTTGAAGACTACATGGCAGATATGCAGTCCGACATTGCCGATATCAAAAATCTCAGCGGCAAACCTGTGGCAGGAGCCAGCACCGCAGCTAAGTTTCTGGAGTTTTTTACCTCGGAGCATAAAAAGTGGGCACACCTCGATATTGCCGGCGTAGCCTTTACCGACAGTGAGTATGCAAAAACACGTACAGCGACTGCCTATGGTGTAAGATTGTTGACGGGGTTTATGAAAAGCCTCAAATAGGTGATGTAGCGTTTCCCACTTTATAATTGAAAAGATGGGTAGTTATTTGTGTTGAAAATTATTTTAATGACTAATGTAAAATTCTTCCACCTGATATGGCTGCTTCTGACCTTTCCTTTTCTATGGGGACAGGCAGATACCGTGCGATTTAGAAACCCTGGATTTGAAGGAGAGGCTCAAAGAGGAAGTTCCAGGGATTTTTACTTAAAAGATTGGAATGACTGTGGTAACCGTTATTTCAGGCGTGAATCCCCGCCTGATGTACATCCCAATGGAATTTGGCAGGTCACAAAGCCCCCGGCTGAAGGCAAAACCTATGTTGGATTGGTAACGAGAGACAATGGCACGTATGAAATTATTTCCACCAAATTAAAATCCAGACTTTTGGCAGGAAATGAATATGAATTTGAAGTTTACCTGGCCATGTCCGAATACTATATAAGCCGTACACACATGTCAAAACTGACAGTCAATTACTATTACCCTGCGGTCCTCAAAGTGTTTGGTGCTACAGGAAAATGTAAAAAGGAAGAACTGTTGTTTGAGACACAGCCGATAGATAATACAGAATGGAAAAAATATAAGATTCGTATCAAGCCATCAAAAGATTATAAAACCCTCACCTTCGCTGCTTGCTTTAAAAGAGGTACCATTATGCCTTACAATGGGCATCTTTTAATGGACGGACTTTCTCCCATCCAAAAAATAACCAGATCATCAGATAATCAGATCATTAGATAATTAGATCATCAGATAATCATTCCGCCATTTTCTTCCACAGAGCATCCTTCAATTCGGTGATGCCTTTGCCGGAAACGGAAGAAATAAAGTAAAATGGAATATCCACTTTTATTTCCGGTTTGATCAGTTCCAGATATTCATCGTCGGCCAGGTCACATTTGGTGATGGCAAGCAGACGTGGTTTGTCTGCGAGCTCCGGATTGTACATTCTTAGCTCATTAAGCAGGATATGATACTGACCAGGGATGTCTTCAGCATCCACAGGCACCATAAACAGCAGCACCGAATTTCTCTCTATGTGTCTCAGAAACCGGAGTCCCAGGCCTTTGCCCTGATGAGCATTTTCTATGATGCCGGGTATATCAGCCATTATAAATGACTTGTGATCGCGGTACTTTACTATGCCGAGGTTAGGTACGAGGGTTGTAAAAGCGTAATTGGCTATTTCTGGCTTTGCGGCACTCACAGAGGCCAGCAGGCTCGATTTTCCTGCATTTGGAAAACCCACGAGGCCTACATCGGCCAGTACCTTGAGTTCCAGTATTTTCCATATTTCCTGTCCCGGTTCTCCTGGCTGTGCGTATTCGGGCGACTGCCTCGCTGCCGACTTAAAATTGGAGTTGCCCAGCCCGCCCCTGCCTCCGGACACAAGCACCCTTGTTTCTTCGTGCTCCGTGATCTCAAACTCAGTTTCGCCAGACTCAAAATCACGGGCTACCGTACCCAGAGGTACCTCCAGAATGACATCTTTGCCGCTGGCACCGGTACAGTTTTTGCCGGCTCCGGGCATGCCGGGAGTGGCGATCACGTGCTTCATGTATTTAAGAGCCAGCAGTGTCCAGACATTACGGTTGCCTTTAAGTATGATATGGCCGCCCCTGCCTCCGTCACCACCGTCAGGACCACCCATGCTTGTAATCTTGTCCCGGTAAAAATGGGATGACCCGGCCCCACCAGCTCCACTGCGGCAGCATATTTTTACATAATCGACAAAATTCTGCTCTGCCAATGCTTATGGGTTTTCAGTATTTATAATCTAATGGCCTATGCTCCTTTGTCAGCAGCAGGCCTCGTCTATGGCGTTCGTAAGCCTTTCGAATATTTCTTCAATCGTCCCTACCCCCGGTATAAGTTTGGATTTGCTTTTGGCATTATAGTAGTCAAAAACCTGTGCCGTCTCACTCTTGTACACCGATATCCTCGTGCGTACCACCTCCTCATTGCTATCATCTGCTCTTCCAGACGACTGACCTCTTTTGAGCAGCCTTTTGACCAGCTCCTCGTCGGGTACATCCAGGGCTACGAGGGCGGTGACCTCAGTACCCTTTTCAGCCAGAAAGACATCAAGAGCTTCTGCCTGTGGTATGGTGCGGGGAAAACCGTCAAAGATGATGCCGCTCACGTCCGGATTGGCGTCGACCTTATTTTTAAGCATGCCTATGGTCACTTCGTCGGGTACCAGTTCGCCTTTGGACATATACTCTTTTGCTTTAAGCCCCAGCGGCGTATTGTTGCCCATCTCATATCTGAAAAGGTCACCTGTACTTATATGCAGGATGCCATATTTTTCTATCAGCTTCTCAGCCTGTGTTCCTTTGCCTGATCCCGGAGGTCCAAATAGGATTAAATTCAACATTTCACCTCGTCGTTAAAATTATGTAAAATTAATGAATGTCCCTCAATATCATCTTTTGCGGACCCATGTTAACCTTTTATTAGAATTTTTTTTATTCACTAGCAAGGTCATTCATTTAGCACATCTCTGCCAAACAAAAACTTCTTCTCCCAGTATTCCGAGCCCGAGATATTGTCTACCCTTACACCAGAGCTTGTCGTAGCATGTACTATGGTCAGCCCATCCTGCCTGTTGGCAGTGACGATGCCCACATGTGATATCCTGCCCTTGTCACCAAAAAAGACCAGATCACCCGCTGCCAGCTGATCTCTGCTTTTGGGTTTGCCCTTTTTTGCCAGCACATCCGAAGGGCCAGAGAGAGGTATTCCGTTTTTCGAAAAAACATAACCTGTAAATCCGCTGCAGTCAAATCCAGTATCGGGAGATTTTCCGCCATATCGGTAATTCGTTCCGGCATAAGCCGTAGCTGACTCCGTGATACGGGCTCTCATGCTTCCGGGAACTGCTGTCACGGCTGAGGTATTGGCCGATTTTTTATCCGAACTGCCTGCGTACACACTACCGGAGCTTCCTGAGGGCCTGGATGTTTTGGTCTCCGTTCTTTCACGCTTGTTGACTGAGGAATACCGATCCTTGTACCTTCCTCCGGACGATGTGCCACATCCCGAACCCAATACCACCACTCCTGTCAAAGCCAAAAACCAGACCCAGCCACGCCGGCACCCAAATAATGTATTTACTGAATTGAATATCATCACAAGACATATTATTATAATTCATAATACAAATACCATGCCTTTGTATAATTTTGTTGGTTTTAAAGATATCTTTACCTTCCTTCCGGGATAATGTTTGGTGTAAAATGCTGCTACTTCAATGTTTTTTTGGGCGTGTCCCTCCTTCGTCGGGCCGTGCTATCCGCTGTATGCAGGCATGCCGCTCCTATCACTCACGCATTAACTATCTGGACTTAACCCCAGCCTAAAGACCGGAGATATTTTTGAAAATGTGCTCATTTTTATGGCGTAAAGCAATAAAAAACCCCGTAGAGGTGTACTATTTATAGCCACGGATTTTAATCAGTGGTTTTAAAAAAGCGGTGGGACGCTTTTGAAGCGTCCGACCGCAGGGGTAGGATTATCCGGGAGGTACTATTTATAGCCACGGATTTTAATCCGTGGTATCAATGATAAAAAACGAAAGATTTTGGCGGAATTTTTGCAAATCAAAAGCAAAAATTATGACAAAATCAAGAATAAATGGCGTCGTCAGCTAACGGAAATAAGTAAAAGTCCGAGCAGCTCGAGCGATAAAATGTGAGGTGTGTCGTATTTATAGCCACGGATTTTAATCAGTGGTTTTAAAATAGCGGTGGGACGCTTTTGAAGCGTCCGACCGCAGGGGTAGGATTACCCGGGAGGTACTACTTATAGCCACGGATTTTAATCCGTGGTATCAAAGATAAAAACGTAAGATTTTGGCGGAATTTGTGCAAATCAAAAGCAAAAATTATGACAAAATCAAGTATAAATGGCGTCGGCAGCTAACGGAAATAAGTAAAAGTCCGAGCGGCTCGAGCGATAAAATGTGAGGTGTGTCGTATTTATAGCCACGGATTATAATCCTGGTGTCAAAAATTATAATAAACGATTTTATTCTCCTATATAATTCATTAACTTTGTCAGACACAGGAAAGCATTTAGAATGATTGAATATTGTTAGAAAAACGTCACATGCCAAGGCCCGCCAACAAAACAGAATTGCTTGATTTGAGCAAAAAGAATTATGAAATTCTGATGTATTATATTGACAAACTGCCGTTGGCCCGGCAGAATGCAACATTCCCAAAAGGGACAATGAACAGAAATTTACGTGACGTCCTTATGCATCTTCATCACTGGCATCTTTTGATGATAGATTGGTACAATGTTGGTATGAAAGGTCAAAAACCCGACATGCCGGCCGAAGGCTACACCTGGAATAACACCCCGGATCTTAACAAATGGATATGGCAAAAATACCAGGACACCTCTTTTGATGAGGCCTGCAGACACTTAAAATCGAGCCATAAAAAAGTGCAAAATATAATCGGGACGCATACCAATGAAGAATTGTTTGAAAAAAAAAGATACAAATGGACAGGAACCACCTCCTTGGGAGCATACCTTGTCTCTGCTACTTCAAGTCATTATGACTGGGCTCTCAAACTGATAAAAAAGAACCTGCCATAAAATTTTAAAGTACAATCCTGGAAGTCAAATACCAATTTAACCATAAAAGTATGAGCAATTATTCAGCCATAGAATACATAAATAACAACAATCTGATAGGTATCAAAGCAGGACATTCAAGACCTGATTTTCTGAATATTTGGATGGTTGTCGTTGAAGATAGAATTTTTGCCCGCTCCTGGGGTTTTGCAGAAAAAAGCTGGTATAATACATTCTCAAAAGATCCGCAGGGACAAATCAAATGCGGTGACGATATATTTCCGGTTACTGCAACCATTCCTGATGATATTGAGTCAATCACCGAAAAAATTAATCTTGCCTATTTGTCAAAATACAACAAAGGACATAATATTAAATATGCCCGTGGAATTATTAAAGAAGAACATGTCCAAAAGACGATGGAATTTATATTGGTCAGGCAATAAAATTGGTTGAGTTGTTTCCATTTCGTATTACTTATCCGCTTCGCACAGCTTTGCGGTAAAATGCCTTAACACAGGTGCTTCTTCGAGGATACGAAGTCCCTGGATTTCATTTCGTTTTCCAAATACTTCTATAATCACTTCCGACACATAGTCGATGTGGCTCTGAGTATAAACCCTCCTGGGTATAGCCAGCCTCACCAGCTCCAGATTTGCAGGTATGAGGAGGCCGTCTGGGCCGTACTTACCAAACATCAGCGAACCTATCTCCACGCTTCGTATGCCACCATGTACGTACAGAGAACACAACAGGGCCTGCCCCGGATATTGATTGGCAGGTATATGCGGCAAAAACTCCCTTGCATCGAGGTACACCGCGTGGCCACCGGCAGGCAGCATCACAGGCACACCTGCATTGTAGAGTTTTTATGTCAGGTACTCTATGCTCCTTATGCGGTACTCAAGGTAATGCTCGTCCATGACTTCGTGCAGCCCTATGGCTATGGCTTCCAGGTCTCTGCCTGCCAGCCCGCCATACGTGGGGAATCCCTCCGTTATTACCAGTAGATTGCGGCACCGGGTGGCAAGCTCTTCATCAGTCAGAGCCAGAAAGCCCCCTATATTGGCAAAGGCATCTTTTTTGGCACTCATGGTACATCCGTCGGCATACGAGAACATCTCATTGGCTATTTCTATGATGGATTTGTCTTTGTAACCACTTTCACGAAGCTTGATAAAGTAGCAGTTTTCAGCAAATCTGCATGCATCGATATACAGCGGTATTCCATGTATGCGGCATATTCCGGCCGTCTCTCTTATGTTCTGCATGCTAACAGGTTGCCCTCCGCCGGAGTTGTTTGTCACTGTGATGATGACCATGGCAATGCCCGATGTACCGTGGGTCTTTATATATCGTTCCAGAGCTGCAGTATCGATATTTCCCTTAAAAGGAGCCGGCACCGCGGGATGTCGGCCCTCTTCGCATATCAGGTCTTTGCCCTCCGCCCCCGAAAACTCTATATTGGCCCTCGTCGTATCAAAAAGTGTGTTGGACAGAAATACTTTTCCAGGCCCGCCGGTGATGCTAAACAGGATTTTCTCAGCGGCCCTTCCCTGATGGGTGGGTATTACCACAGGCATTTTTGTGATCTCCCTCACCGCCTCCTCAAATCTGAAGTAGCTGGGACTGCCTGCATATGATTCATCGCCCGTCATGATGCCCGCCCACTGGGCACTGCTCATGGCACTGGTACCAGAGTCTGTCAGCAGATCAATCATTACATCATCCGAATGCAGCAAAAAAGGGTTGTAAAATGCGTCTTTTAATGCTTGTTTTCTATACTCCGGTGTGTTAAAATGTATAGGCTCTACCGACTTTATCCTGAATGGCTCTATGATCGTCTTCATCTGTGGGCACTGGTTTATTAAAGGCAAATCTAAGCCGCTCCACCCTTGCTGTTTATGACCCTGGTCATCATAACTCCCTGCTCAGGATGATCTTTGACAGACGTTGTATACGCAAGGCTTGGTATAGTCCATTAAACCATCCCAGGACCCAAGTCTACTAAAAAACCAACGGTTATTTAAAGCGGATTTAAACACTTACATTTCTCCTGAATGCACACCCTAGCTCCATGATGGAATCGGTCTTGGAGATACCGGAGATATTGTCTATTTTTTCGTAAAGGATCTCACGCATGTGTTCGTGGTCACGGGCCAGGATGCGGACAAAGAGCGTAAACGCTCCGGTGATATAATAACACTCCGTGACCTCAGGAATTTTATATAGTGCTTCGATGATGCGACGCGAATCGTGGTCTTTTTCCAAAGTCAATCCGGTAAAGGAAGCCCAGTCATAGCCGAGTTTTTTTTCGTCAAGCATAGGACGGATGCCCTTGAGTACCCCGCTGTCAGACATTTTTTGTACTCTTTGGTGCACCATGGTATTAGAGATGCCGAGCTCGGAGGCGATAACAGAAAAGGCCATACGCCCGTCGCTTTCCAATAGCCTGAGTATGGCTGAATCATATTCGTCAAGGGTCGGCGACACTGTCATTTGGCTCATCAATATTGAATTTTGACATAATATTAAAGCATTTAAATTAAAATTTGTTTAAATTATTACTATAATAATTAAAATTTATTAATTTTGCTGCATTGATCATCATAACTTTAAAACATGTCAGCCGTCATTTCTTCAGTCAGTGCTCTTAGTCAGTCATATATAGACAGGGAAGACCGGTATGGTGCCCACAACTATCACCCAGTACCTGTAGTGCTCGAACGAGGCGAAGGAGTTTTTCTCTGGGACGTGGAAGGCAAGCGGTATTATGATTTTCTATCGGCATATTCTGCCGTAAATCAGGGACATTGTCATCCCCGCATCGTCAAAGCCATGACCGAACAGGCTCAAAAGTTGACGCTTACGTCGAGGGCTTTTCACAATAACCTGCTAGGTGATTGTGAGGAGTTTATGGCAAAACTTTTTGGATTTGACAAGGTCCTGATGATGAATACAGGGGTGGAAGCCGTCGAAACAGCCATGAAACTCACTCGCAAATGGGCTTACATGGTTAAAGGAGTAGCCCGTGACAAGGCAAGGATCCTGTTTGCAGGAAATAATTTTCACGGAAGGACCCTGGCTGTGATTTCTGCCAGCACAGACCCTACAGCCCAAGAGGGCTTTGGCCCATTTATGCCGGGCATCAGCACGGTCCCATATGACGACCTTATGGCCCTGGAAAAGGAGCTGGCCGCGGACCCGAATATTGCAGGTTTTTTTGTCGAACCTATACAGGGTGAAGCCGGAGTGTACGTACCTGCTGATAACTATCTGCAGGAAGTAGCCAGACTTTGTAAAAAATACAATGTACTTTTTATAGCCGATGAGATACAGACGGGTATCGCCCGTACAGGCCGATTGCTCGCCACATGTGGTGACTGCCAGTGCAACAGCGGCCAATGCCGCCAGCCACAAGACATCAAACCTGACATCCTGATCCTGGGTAAAGCCCTCTCTGGGGGTACGATGCCTGTATCAGCTGTGCTGGCTGATGACCGCATCATGCTCAACATTAGACCTGGCCAACACGGCTCGACATTTGGCGGCAATCCTCTGGCATGTGCTGTGGCCATGGAAGCCCTGAAGGTGGTAATAGACGAAGATCTGGCAGCAAATGCTGAAAAGATGGGTCAAATATTCAGGGAGGGGTTAAGGAAGATCGCCGCTAAATATCCCATCATCCATGGTGTCAGAGGAAAAGGTCTGCTCAATGCCATCGTTATCGACAGCAGTGAAGATTCGTCACTGGCCTGGGAACTATGTCTCACCATGAAAGATAACGGTTTGCTGGCCAAGCCCACACACGGCAATAAAATACGCCTGGCACCACCACTGGTAATTACAGAAGTCCAGGTAGTAGAGGCACTTGCCATTATAGAAAAGTCATTTGCGGCCTTCTGGTAAATCACCTCCTAAAATCAAAATATGGTCAGAAATCTTTTTTTACCGCTCATCCTCCTTGCTGCCCTGGTGGTGGCATGTAAGACACAAAAAACCGACGACCAGATCCTGGCTGAGGCAGGAAAGGTGCAGCAGGAAGCACTGGTCATTGGAGCATCGGTTGATACGATGCTAGAAAGCCGCTTTAAGCAGGGAGCCTTTATGCAGGATATTAAAAAATTGCAGGGCCTGAGGCAGGCTGCGGATTTGTGGGCCAGAAAAAGGACAGACATTCCCGGCTCCGACCACGACCACAGTGACCACCACGATCACGAACATGGCCATATGGATGGCGAGGGTGGCAGCCAACATAGTGCCCTCGACATGCTCAAACTCCAGCAGGACTGGAAATCAGAGATCGAAGCCATCCGCGACTCGTTACAATAAATATTCAGGGCCTCACTGACTTAATCATGGCTTTGACCTGTGCTTCTGAAAACAGGACCGAATTTCCACATTGGAAGTCTACCTGTTTGTCACCCATGATTCTGATCAGGTAAAAGTCATAAGACTTTTCTGTGGCAGATGTCTTTTCGAAAATAAAGCCGTCTTCATATTCTTCTACGATCTTAACAAAGTAAGGATTGGTAGCAGCCTGTTCTTTTTTCTGCTGTACAAGCTGCTTAAGGTCAGATGACACCGCGTCTGTCATAAATACCTGGATATCATAGCCCTTGTCGTTTTTAACCGCTACATCGGTGACCTGACCCTTGCCCACCTGTGTGGCCGCAACATCAGCCGGGGCCTGCAGGGTCACCGGTATGCCATACTTCATCAAATCAAATCCGCCCTGGATTCCTGTTTGTTGGCGGCAACCAGCCATAAGTACGACCGATATTATCAATATTCTGATGTTCATGGACATTGTTTGGTACAAAAGTATACTTTTTGAGCAATTAACTTTTCACTTTTTGGTGTTTGCCTGCTTCACGGCTACTTACTATTAGAGCCTGATTGGGCATTATTATTATGTCCCGCGGCTTTTTTTTGCTATAAATTGACTTCATGTCTGCAAGGTTCTTTCATTTGATTTGTGACTTCAAAAACAGCGAATACGATTATTGCTTATGTAACACATTGTAAAACAATTATATAGATATATACACAAAACAAATTACAAAAATAAATATATGATAATGATGTGATTTTGTTCTTTTTTTAGGCTGTACGCCGATGTATCTTTGTATTGTCAAAAGGAAATAAACGTATTTCCACCTTTAGAAAGGATTGAGTTTTAAGTTTAATAAATTAGCAACAGGGTGAGGCGAGTGAGATCCGCCCACTCTTAAGTTTTGGATATGTTTATGGGATTATAATTTGTAAATGGTCGCTGGGGGGCGACCATTTTTTTTTGTACCTACTTCAGTTCTGACAACCCTGCAGATAATCTCAAATGAAAATCTCATTTGAAGAAAGCCTCACCTGATTATTTATTTGCCGGTTTATCGGTAAATTTAAATGTAGTCTCCACTAATGTACAGGTGGGCTTAAGCAATGCTGATCAGGCCGGGAAAAATAAAACTGTGTTGCAGCACTAAGCTTTAGAAACCAGATTAAGCCATACCCGCAGTAGGGAAATTCATTGGCGGCAGCATACCGGCTTCAGGATCTTCTATGGTACCAAACTGGTTTTCGTACCGCTTGATGTTGTCGGCGAGGGCTTTCATCAGCCTTTTGGCGTGTTGAGGGGTCAGGATGATCCTTGACTTAACTTTGGCCTTCGGCACATTGGGCACCAGCCTGATAAAGTCGACAATAAACTCAGAATGAGAATGTGATATGATGGCGAGGTTGGAATAGACACCTTCTGCTACTTCTTCCGACAGTTCGATGTTGATCTGATTCTGGTTTTGGCTGTTTTCTGACATTTCTTATGATTTTAGTGGATATCCTAAGCGACAAAGGTAATCAATTCAGTTCAAAATCAAATTTGTATTGGCCTGGAATCTTCCTTATCAGGTATGGTCGTTGCCGTCTTACCATAAATTCTAACGTTTTGGTTATTAAAGACATCGTCATTTCATTATCTTTGCGAACTTTAAAAGATTTTGTTTTTTATCATTAAAATTATATTCAAATGGCTTTCAATAAAATAAAAGTAGCCAATCCTGTAGTGGAGCTGGACGGGGATGAAATGACAAGAATCATCTGGAAATTTATCAAAGAAAAGCTGATACTTCCTTACCTAGACGTGGATATCAAATATTACGATCTGGGCATCGAATATCGTGATGAAACCAATGACCAAGTTACAGTGGATGCAGCCAATGCCATAAAGAAATATGGTGTGGGCATCAAATGTGCCACCATCACACCAGACGAAGCCAGGGTAGAGGAGTTTGGACTCAAGCAGATGTGGAAGTCACCCAACGGAACGATACGCAATATCCTGGATGGAACGGTATTCAGGGAGCCTATTGTCATGAGTAATGTACCGCGGCTGGTGCCAAACTGGACCTCTCCTATCATCATAGGCCGTCATGCTTTTGGAGACCAGTATCGGGCCACTGATGTAGTGACCAAGGGAAAAGGTACCCTCACCATGACCTTTACGGCGGAAGACGGTACGGTATCTACCTGGAATGTTTTTGACTTCAAGGGAGATGGTGTAGCCCTGTGTATGTACAACACAGATGAATCCATCAAGGGCTTTGCCCATTCGTGCTTTAATATGGCTCTTTCCAAGAACTGGCCTTTGTATCTGTCTACTAAAAATACCATCCTCAAAAAATATGACGGAAGGTTTAAAGATATCTTTCAGGAGATATACGAAAATGATTACAAGGCAAAATTTGAAGCTCAGGGTATAGTCTATGAGCACAGGCTGATAGATGACATGGTGGCCAGTGCCCTCAAGTGGAATGGAAGTTTTGTATGGGCCTGCAAGAATTACGATGGTGATGTACAATCAGATTCTGTGGCTCAGGGCTTTGGATCATTGGGACTCATGACCTCAGTACTGGTGACTCCAGACGGGGGCATCATGGAGGCTGAGGCTGCCCATGGTACGGTGACCCGACATTTCAGGGACCATCAGGCAGGCAAGCCTACCTCCACCAACCCCATAGCATCTATATATGCATGGACCAGGGGTCTTGCTTTTAGAGGAAAGCTGGACAACAACCCTGAGCTCATCAGATTTAGTGAGGCTCTTGAAGAGGTTTGTGTCGAAACGGTAGAAAGCGGCAAGATGACCAAAGACCTGGCTGTGATTATCCATGGCTCTAAAGTCAACCATGGCGAGCATTTTCTGTACACTGAGGAGTTTCTTGAAGCACTCAATTCTGGTTTGAAGGCCAAACTGGGCTATAACTGATACAGGGGGAGATAAAGTGACAGGCCACAGTTTGTTATAGATTGTGCTCAGGTAGTCACTCACACCCAGTCAAAGTTTTTCGGCTGTCAACATGAGCGGCCCTTTTGGTGTTATGCTGAAAATCAAAACAAAATGCCTATCCGTATTCCTTTCAGCTGGCCTGATTTCAGGATATCTCCTGACTGGACTCTTTTCCTGGACAGGGACGGAGTAATCAATCAAAGACTGCCTGAGGATTATGTAAAATCCTGGGAAGAATTCAGGTTTTTGCCGGGCGTACTGGAGGCAATGGGGAGGTTGTCAAATTTATTTGGCCGTATATTTATTGTAACCAATCAGGCAGGCATCGAAAAGGGAGTGCTCACACATGAGGGGCTGGAGATGGTGCATCGGCAGATGATGGAATATATCCAGTATCATGGCGGCAGGGTAGATGAAATATATTATTGTCCGTACAAAGCCGACTTGGACCCTTTTTGCAGGAAACCCAATCCCGGTATGGCACTGGAAGCCCAAAGGGATTTTCCAGATGTAGAATTCAGAAGGAGCCTGATGGTAGGGGATTCTGACAGCGACATGGCATTTGGCAACAGGCTGGGTATGAAGACCATTCTCGTTGGCGATAAGCCGGATAATGGATTTGCCTACAATAACTCATTGCCTGACTGCAAAATGGCTTCTCTGGCTGATGTGGCAGCCTATTTTTCCGGTCTGGTTTAACAATAAATATGGAGTATGAAACAAAAAGTGAGCAGCGGAGCTAAATGGGAGGCCACCGTAGGTTATTCAAGAGCCGTCAGGAGCGGCAACATAATCGAGGTGGCGGGTACTACAGCGGTTGTCGATGGTGAGGTGGCCTTTGCCGGTGATGCATACAAACAGACACAATGTATCCTGGGGATCATAGGTGACGCTTTGCAAAAACTCGGTGCCGGGATGCAGGATGTGGTGAGAACCCGTATCTATCTAGCTGATGTCAGGGACTGGCAGGCTGTAGGCAGGGCACATGGCGAGATGTTTGGTGACATCAGGCCTGCAAGCACCATGTTGGCCGTAGGGGCCCTCATACATCCGGATATGCTTGTAGAGATAGAGGTCACGGCCATAATAGATTGATAGTAAAAATGTATAAGGTAAAGGAAATATATTACACACTCCAGGGCGAGGGCAATCAAGCCGGCAGGCCGTCGGTTTTCTGTCGTTTTGCGGGATGCAACCTCTGGAGTGGCAGGGAAGAAGACCGACCGCAGGCAGTATGCAGATTTTGTGACACTGACTTCCGAGGTACAGATGGTGTCAATGGCGGTAGCTATGAGGCAGATGCTCTGGCCGATTTTATATTGTCGTTGTGGCCGGCACAGAGCAGCGAGCGACCCTATGTAGTCTTTACCGGAGGTGAGCCAGCCCTTCAGCTAGATGAAGAGCTTATAGATTCATGCAAGAAAGCAGGAATAACAACAGCCATCGAAACCAATGGCACCATAGCACTGCCTGACGGCCTTGACTGGGTCTGTGTAAGTCCCAAAGCAGATACAAATATCGTCGTTACACACGGCAATGAACTCAAACTGGTTTTTCCCCAACCTCATAACAGCCCCGAACAATACGAGCACCTGGATTTTGAACATTTTTATCTGCAGCCCCTCGATGATAAAGACAGGGATAAAAACACAGAGGAGACGGTGGCATATTGCTTGAAACATCCACGCTGGAAACTAAGCCTTCAGACGCACAAATATCTGGGCATAGACTGACAATAGGCAGCTAGATTTCGGGTCAGGGTAGCTGTACGAGGTCGTAGCTGTCGAGCAGGCTGAAGTCCAGGACGGTAGTGCCATGTTTCTTGTCTGGAAAATACATGATTTTGAATTTTGCACCATATACAACCTCTGCCGATGTGTAGGAAGTGCGGGATACCACCTGGTTGGAATATACTTCATCATAACCTTTGAGAAAGATCATGATTTCCATTGGTGTTTCGGCAAGCATTTCTTCCGAATATTTGTAAAGCGGGCTGTTTTCGTCTATGGGGTGAACCACGGTCCAGCTCAGAGAAAGCATATTAATTTTCTTTATTGTGGTTTCCATGGTGTAAAATTTATTGGAGAATACTCCATTTTCCTCTTCGCTGACAGCCAGGAGCATCCTCACTTCCACATCAGATATTTTGTTGTTTTTGTAAGACGCCAGCCTGAACATCAGTGCTTTGCCGCCCTGGTAGGGTGAGATAAGGGCTTTTGAGCTGTACCTGATGTGTGACCGTGGCATCGAAAACCGTGCAAAAAACAATCCTGTGGCTATGGCAAAACCGAGCAGGCCTATGAACGCCTCAAATGTGGCTACAAAACTGGTCAGAGCCCCCACCGGGCTGATGCGTCCGTACCCTACAGTCGTAAAGGTCTGCGTGGAAAAGAAAAACATTTCCAGAAATTCTGTCATCAGGCTTCCTCTAGCAGCTCCGGCCAGATGGTCTATGCCTATGGCAAAATAGATAAGGGTAAAAATCACATTGATGCCGAGATATACAAGAAAGATCAGAAGTAAAAATTTCCACAGGGGCATACCGAGCAGCCAGTGGTACCAGCTAACATTTTCAAACCATGAAAGTCCTGTTTTTTTTACATTGGGCGATCCATCCCGGGCATAAAAGCGGCCTGTGTTGTCTTTGCTGTGAGAGCCAAAACCTGTGGTTTCGTCCGATCTGATTCTGCTGAATGTCCTGAATACACGCATTCTTTGTTCTGCCTGTGTTACAAGAAAACAAACAAAAGAGCAATGCTACGGTTCAAAACCGGTAAAATCCTACTCTACATATTCTTTCCTGATCACCAGGGCATAAAGGTTGTTTTCAAGAGGCAGATAACCATGCTCGTAACAAAATCGGTAGGCTTTGCCTGTCTTGGTCTTGTATTCGTTGGTGAAGTAAGAAAATTTAAAACCTTCGTCCAAAAGGTCCGTCCTGGAAACTGTGACTTTTCCGGTAGGGTTCATCATTTCCAGTATTCTCCTGTTTTTCCTGAGAATATTGTTGATGTTCCTCATGAACTTGTTCTGGTCTGAATTTTGCTTATTGAAAAATGAAGTACGGCATTGGTCACAACAAAATTTCTTATCCCTCCTTCCGTCAATTTTATCCCCACATTCATGGCAAACTCTTTTTTCCATTCTGTAATCTTTAATTTTTTTGCTAAAATACTAAGAATTTTATAATTTACTCTTTTTGTCTAAAATAATTTAAATAAGCACCGCCACAGGATATAAAAATTAATCCAAAACACACGATGGGCGGCAAAAATGTAAAGAACAGCATTACCACAAACCCAATGCCAAAAACAATCGTTTGAATGGCCATTATACCTTGCATCGTCTTAGTTGCAGGAGCAGACCTGGATAGCCGCCACAGCGTGAGGCCACTTGCCAGACACAAAAGCGTCATGCAGGCACTTAGAGCGGTCATGATGTCACTGGTAGTGGGAGAGAAGCCTGCCCCCAGGTTTTGCTTATAATTGGTCATCAGGTCCATTAGCTGCTTTTCGGTAGCATTTTGAGGTATCGGCTCCTTCACGAAACTGAGCGAATGGATGGCGGCGGTCAGCAGCTGCGAGATATAAGCAGCGGTGACCCATTTATTTGTTCCAAAATTACCGTTTGACTTTTTCATGGCTTAGAAGTATAAAATTTGTCACATCGAAAAATCAAAAAACCTTGAATCTTTCGAAACATGCTTTTTCCAGTTGTTCCTTATCATCCGGATGTGCTATATCGATCAGGGTTTTGGCTCGCTGCCGCAGATTTTTGCCATACAGATAGGCAACTCCATGTTCTGTGACGATGTAGTGGGCATGTGCCCTTGTAGCTACGACTCCTGCTCCGGAGTGGAGGAAAGGTACTATTCTGGAAGTACCTTTGTTGGTTCGTGACGGCAGTGCGATGATCGGCTTTCCTCCCATGCTCAGAGCTGCTCCCCGCAGGAAGTCCATCTGGCCGCCTACGCCACTATACTGGTAGGTACCTATGCTGTCAGAGCAGATTTGCCCGGTCAGGTCGACTTCTATGGCACTGTTTATAGCCACTACCTTGGGATTCCTTTTGATGACATGGGGGTCATTGACATAGTCAATATCCAGGAATGCAAATGCAGGATTGTCGTCAATATAGTCATACAGTTTTCTGCTTCCGAGAGCAAAACCGGTGACGATCTTGTTAGGGTGGATGGTTTTGTATTTATTGGTCACAATGTCCTTGTCAAAAAGCTCGATGATGCCATCTGACAACATCTCTGTATGTACGCCCAGATCCTTGTGGTTTTGCAAGCATCTGAGCACGGCATCCGGTATGGCTCCAATACCCATCTGCAGCGTGCTTCTATCCTCTATAAGATTAGCCACATGCTCACCTATCTTTAGTTCGTCGGGACCTACCCGGCTTCCGAAACTCGCCTCATGGAGCAAGTCCTCGGAGTACACCATGGCACTGAACCTCTTGGTGTGAATGAGTCCGTCGCCATGGGTTCTGGGTACATTGGGGTTTACCTGGGCAATGACTTTTTTGGCTGTGTTTACTGCTGACCGGGCCACGTCCACAGATACGCCCATGGAACAATAGCCATGTTTGTCAGGTGGTGATACCTGTACTATGGCTACATCTATGGGGAGGACGTTACGTTTAAAGAGTTCCGGAATTTCGCTCAGAAACACAGGTACATAATCTGCCCGTCCTTCGTTGACGTCTTTTCTGATGGGCTCCGAAACAAAGAGGGCATTTATTTTAAACGAATCTGCCAGGCCGGGTTTGTCCACAAAAACTTCTCCAAGCACACTGATAAATACCAGTTCTACGTCCCTGAGGCGGTCGCCATGTTCTGCCAGGTGGCGGAGCATATTGGTGGGAGTCTGGGCACTGCCCTGGATAAAGACACGATCACCGCTTTTGATGATTTGCAGGGCTTCATCACAGGACATATATGATACAGGGATTCGCATATTTTAAGTATTTAAGTGCAAAGTAAAGCATCATTCAAAACCAGACCCTATGAGGGCTGTCATTGCGGGAGGCGATAAAAGTCATTGGTTCATTGTTGTTTGCAATACAACCTAAACATACGCTTATTATTTATTTGGTTTTAAACAGGTCGACGATGCCTACTCCCAGCCTGTAAAAATCCATGAGTATGTTTGGCGGTACCAGGGAATCGTGAGAATAAAAAATCAGGTAATAATTGGCAGCTTCTACCGTCCAGCCACTGGTCTTCGAAAAAAACCTCAGGACCTGATCGTCAAATCTGGCTCTGATAAAATCGGGGTCTTCGCCGCTAAGATGATATTTGTCAGAGAATATGGGATAGTTTTCAAAATCTATATCCTCCCAGCCCAGAAAGGCCGACAACCTATGTCCTAAATGTTCGGGTTTCATGATAAATTCCGGAAGGCCCAGTTGTTTGCTATTTGCAAAAAAGACGGTCTGGTCATAGGTCCTTACAGTATTGTTTGTGGCAACCCTGTATCTGTAGTCAAAGATGTTGTATCTGGGCTCGGTCATGTCAGCCCTTGACAGGCATAAATTTCTGATTTTTCCGTTTCTTCGGCGGAAAAGCTCAAAATACTGAAGCAGGGCTTTTTCGCCAAATTCATCACTGTCAGTATATTCCAAACCTGACAACTGAGCCAGGCTTTTATATTTTTCAACCCTGTGTTCATAACTCTCACTCCTAAACATAGGTTACAGTATTTATCGGCAAGATAAGACAATGACGGATATTCATAGAATAATTCTAAATAATATTTTTGGCTGATCTTACGATCAAAAATACCCTGGCGTTGTTACCTTTGCAAAAATAAAAAAATCAACTTTTTATGAAGTGGTTAGTAGAGTTTTTCGGTTCAGGCATAGGCAAAAAACTGCTTATGAGCCTGACAGGCTTGTTCCTGATCATTTTTCTGGTGGTGCATTTGGTGGGCAATCTTCAGCTTCTGAAGTCTGATGGAGGCGAGGCATTCAATATTTACGCCAGGTTTATGACCTCCAATCCCCTTATCAAAACCGTCTCTTATGGATTGTATTTTTTTATCCTGCTTCATGCCGTTTTGGGATTGATGATAGCGTGGACAAATAAAAAAGCTAAAGGAGGCAAATACGCTGTAACAGCCTCTTCGCCCAATACCAGTTGGGCTTCAAAAAATATGGCATTGCTGGGTACACTCATACTGGCATTTATCTTTATACATATGGGCGATTTTTGGTGGAAGATGCACAACGACCAGCTGCCATACGTGACTTACGACGACACCATGGGCCCAATAAAAAACCTGTATGCCCGCACCGCCGAAGCCTTTGCCAATCCGGTCATTGTGGTAGGTTACGTCATCGGTATGATTGTACTTGCTTTCCACCTCTGGCATGGCTTCCAGAGTGCCTTTCAGACCCTGGGCATCAATCATCCCAAATATTCGCCGCTGATCAAAGGAGCTGGCAAGCTGTATGCCATCCTGATACCCCTAGCTTTTGCCATCATCCCTGTATGGTTTTATCTGTCACAGGCCTGATTAGTTAATTAAAAACGACCTGATTCAGTTTTTTCATAATAACAAAGTAAAAAAATGAATTTAAATTCCAAGATACCGTCTGGCCCGCTGGCATCCAAATGGACCCAGTATAAATCGTCGATGCCCATAGTCGCCCCAAACAACAAGCGTAAACTGGAAGTGATTGTCGTGGGTTCTGGCCTGGCGGGAGCAGCTGCAGCTGCCTCTCTCGGAGAGCTAGGCTATGCTGTCAAGTGTTTTACCTTTCATGACAGTCCGAGGAGGGCACACAGCATAGCAGCTCAGGGTGGCATAAACGCAGCAAAAAATTATGCCAATGATGGTGACAGCATACACCGTCTTTTTTATGATACGATTAAAGGTGGTGACTACAGAGCCCGCGAAGCCAATGTGCACAGACTGGCAGAGTGCAGCGTCGACATCATAGACCAGTGTGTGGCTCAGGGCGTGCCCTTTGCCAGGGAATATGGTGGACTGCTCGAAAACCGATCTTTCGGCGGGGTGCAGGTATCCCGTACATTTTATGCACGCGGGCAGACCGGCCAGCAGTTGCTTATTGGTGCTTATCAGTCCCTGTCCAGGCAGATCGCTCTCGGCACCGTGGCCATGTACAACAGGCACGAAATGCTGGACCTCGTCATAGTAGACGGCAAAGCCCGGGGCATCATAGCCAGAAACCTGCTGACAGGTGAGCTCGAAAGACACGCCGCCCATACCGTGGTGCTGGCTACAGGTGGTTATGGCAATGTATTTTATCTGTCTACTAACGCCATGATGTGTAATGTCACCGCTGCGTGGAAATCAGTAAGAAAAGGGGCCCTGATGGCCAATCCTTGCTTTACGCAAATTCACCCTACCTGCATACCTGTTTCGGGAGATTACCAGTCCAAACTGACGCTGATGTCTGAGTCACTCAGGAACGACGGCCGGGTGTGGGTACCCAAAAAAGCGGAAGACGCAGCTGCCATCAGAACAGGCATCCGCAAGGGGTCGTCCATACCTGAGGAGGACAGAGATTATTTCTTGGAGCGTCGTTACCCTGCCTTTGGCAATCTGGTGCCGAGGGATGTGGCTTCCAGGGCTGCCAAGGTAGAGTGCGATAAAGGCCACGGCGTCAGCCCTACGGGACTCGCTGTATATCTTGACTTTTCGGCGGCCATCGAGAGATACGGCCGTTCTGAAGCCAACAAACAGGGACTGACTGACCTTAAAAAAGAACAAATCATAGCCCTCGGCGAAAAAGTAGTTTCCGATAAATACGGCAACCTCTTCGAAATGTACGAAAAAATCACCGGCGAAAATCCATACAAGGAGCCGATGAAAATCTATCCGGCAGTCCACTACACCATGGGAGGCTTGTGGGTAGACTACAACCTCGAGACCAATATACCTGGTCTCTTTGCTCTCGGTGAATGCAATTTTTCTGACCACGGTGCCAACAGGCTCGGGGCCTCAGCATTGATGCAGGGCCTTGCAGATGGATATTTTGTCATACCTTACACCTTAGGTACCTTCCTAGCCAATGAAATTTCGACACCAAAAATTAAAAACGACCTTCCGGAATTTCTTGAAGCAGAACAAAAGACCCGACAGCTGATAGATAAGCTTTTAAGCATCAAGGGCAATCAGTCGGTAGAAAGTTTTCACCGCAGATTAGGAAAGATAATGTGGGACAACTGCGGTATGTCCCGCACCGAAGAAGGCCTTGTTAAAGGCAGACAGATGATCAGAGAGCTACGGGACGAGTTTTACAATGATGTCTTTGTGCCGGGTGACAACAATGAGTATAATCCAGAACTGGAGAAAGCCATAAGAGTAGCAGACTTCCTGGAGCTAGGCGAACTTATGATGCTAGATGCCCTTAACAGAAACGAGTCATGCGGAGGACATTTCAGAGAAGAATCCAGCACTCCTGACGGCGAAGCTAAACGTAAAGACGATGAGTTTGCGTATGTAGCCGCCTGGGCATGGGATGACAACCAACCCGTCTTGTACAAGGAACCGTTGGTTTTTGAAAACGTAGAACTCAAGACCAGGTCTTACAAATAACCTAAATCACAAAAATCAGGCTAGATCATGAATATGAAACTCAATATAAAGGTTTGGAGGCAAAAAGACAGTAAATCTCAAGGCGGATTTGAAACCTATCAGGTCAATGCCAACGAGCATATGTCCTTCCTCGAAATGCTGGATGTACTCAATGAAGACCTTGTAGCCCAGAAAAAAGAGCCAGTAGCTTTCGAGCATGACTGTCGTGAGGGTATATGCGGCACATGCAGCCTTGTTATCAATGGCAGACCTCATGGTCCCAATGCCGGTACCACCACGTGCCAGTTGCACATGCGTTTTTTTAAGGAAGGCGATACCATAGTAGTAGAGCCTTACCGAGCCAAGGCCTTCCCTGTGCTCAAGGACCTGGTCGTAGACCGATCCTCCTTTGACAGGATCATCCAGGCAGGTGGTTATATATCTGTCAATGCCGGCCAGGCACCTGACGGCAATGCCATTCCGATAGGAAAAGAAAGAGCTTCAAAAGCATTTGAAGCAGCAGCCTGTATCGGATGTGGTGCCTGTGTTGCCGCCTGCCCCAACGGATCAGCCATGTTGTTTACCTCTGCCAAAGTGAGTCATTTGGGCTTGTTGCCTCAAGGCGAGGTTGAAGCAGAAAGACGGGTTCATGACATGGTGGCGCAGATGGACAAGGAAGGCTTTGGTATGTGTTCCAATGTAGGTGCATGTGAGGCAGAATGTCCCAAGGAAATCAAGCTTGATAACATCGCTTATCTTAACAGGGCTTATTACAAATCCAGGTTTTCAGGACGCGAAGCCTGATGGGCGAAAAGCCAGATTATAAAAAACCGGTAGATGCTGCCAGTAAGGTTTATTATCCTCAGTTAATACGTTCGTTTGGCATTTTTACAGGAAATATAAGACCACTGTGCCGCTATCCTGTGACAACAGACGGGAAAAAGCAAACATACGCTCATAAATCAAATGTGTAAATGAATAGAGTATTTACGGCACTTGTCTTGTATACTGTCTTTTTGCACATGACCCATGCACAGAGCTCAGGACCGGGAAGCTGGAACATCCTTAACATTAAATACAATATGAACGATAAATGGAGTGTTTTTGGCGAAGCCCAGTTGCGTTCATTAAAATTTTAC
>JAKQGD010000404.1 GCA_029573365.1 Bacteroidota bacterium
GAATCGTCCATGATTTTGGAAACAGTATGAACCACGACATAGACCTCGGCCAGGTGGAAGGAGGACTGGTACAGGGCATGGGCTGGATGACGATGGAAGACATAGTCTTTGACAAGGAAGGTAGGCTGCTTAGCAATGCCCTGTCTACTTACAAGATCCCGGACATATACAGTGTCCCCAAAACTATAGATGTAAAACACCTCGAGACCACCGGCCCGGAGCTGGCCATCAGAAAGTCCAAGGCTGTAGGCGAGCCGCCGCTCATGTATGGCTTGGGGGCCTATTTTGCGATAAGGAATGCCGTCATAGCCTTTAACCCTGAGGTACAACCTGCCTTTGATGCCCCTTATACGCCGGAAAAAGTATTTAAGGATCTGTACGGAAAATGAGCGGTCAACAAATAAAATCAATTTATAGTCACAGATGCTGGGTCGACGGGCAGCTGCAGCCGGCTACCGTCTATATGGAAGGCCAAAAAATAGAATTTATAGAGCTGGGGTATAGAGAACTGCCCTCCGCCATCGAAAACATGGTGCTCATGCCGGGAGTTATTGATGCCCATGTGCATATCAATGAGCCCGGACGGACAGAATGGGAAGGTTTTGAAACAGCTACAAAAGCAGCAGTCGCCGGAGGCACCACCATGCTGGTCGATATGCCATTAAATTCCAGTCCCGTGACCACTACAGTGGAAAACATGGAGAAAAAGCTGAAGGCATCGACTGGTAAGTTATGGGCCAATGTAGGCTTTTACGGAGGTGTGGTGCCCGGCAACCTTGAGAGTTTAAAACCACTGGCGGACCAGGGAGTACTGGGCTTTAAGTGTTTCCTGACACATTCCGGTATCGACGAATTTCCAAACGTAACCCTCGCAGACCTGGAAACAGCCATGCCTCTGATAACCCTGACATCCAGACCTCTCCTGGCACATTGCGAGCTGACAGACATACCCGCTGATACAAATCTGGCAAACCATCCGGGCAGTTACCACGAATACCTCAAAAGCAGGCCGGGGATTTGGGAAACAGAAGCCGTGGCTCTAATGGTAAGATTGTGCCAAAAATACAATTGTCCGGTACATATTGTACACGTGTCCGAAGCCTCCGCCTTGTCAATCATTGCAGATGCAAAGGCTGAAGGATGGCCTGTGACGGCAGAGACGTGTCCCCATTATTTGCTGTTTGATGCCGAAGATATCCCTGACAACGACACCCTTTATAAATGTGCACCACCCATCAGGTCGAGGGCAAACAATCAGGCACTCGCCGAAGGGCTTAAATCTGGCATTTTGGACTTTGTAGCCACTGACCACTCTCCCGCCCCGCCCCATATCAAAGAGCTGGAAAGCGGCAACCTTATGCGTGCCTGGGGAGGCATAGCAGGGCTGCAATTCCTGTTGCCAGCCACCTGGACAGCATTGATGAACACCATGAGCCTCGAATCTGTGATACCACTGCTCACCGAAAAACCTGCCAGAATGCTCAGGCTCGACAGCCGCAAGGGTTACATCAGACCCCGGTATGATGCAGACCTCATAATTTGGGACCCGACACAAAAATTCACCGTAAGGCAGGAAGATATTTTGCACAGACACATGGCGAGTCCATATGTCGGAAAGGAACTTTACGGTAGGGTCATAAACACGATAGTAAACGGTACCACAGTCTTTGGTCCCGGCAGTACACCTTATCCTCAGGGGCAGGCCATACTCACTTCATAAAAAAACCGACAACACAAATCATGAACCATATAGTAACAGAGACAATCAAGGAAGAACCCGAATTTTGCAGGTGTACCGACCTGGCTGCAGAAAGGCTCGGTGGTGAAGTGCTTTACGCAACAGATGATTTTTTTGCAGAAAAGGAAAACCTCATCAAACCCGGACGAGGCATATTTATTGCTGACAAATACACCGACCGCGGAAAATGGATGGACGGCTGGGAAAGCCGCCGCAAAAGAGTTCCCGGCCACGACTGGGCTGTCATCAAGCTGGCCACCTCCGGGGTTATCAGGGGTTTTGACATAGATACCCATTTTTTTCTGGGCAACCACCCGCCTTTTGCTTCTGTGGAGGGAGCTACTCTGCCGCACGGACATGAGCCCTCGGACTGGGATAGTATAAACTGGCAGGAAATACTGCCCAAGTCGCCCTTGGACCCGGGAAGCAGAAATTTTTATAGCTGTACCGCTCCTGAAGCTTTTACACACCTGCGGCTCCACATTTATCCCGATGGAGGTGTGGCCCGCTTTAAAGTGTACGGAGACGTGAGCAAAGACTGGTCAGCTATAGGAAAAGATGAAGTAGTGGATCTGGCTGCCGCCAAAAACGGTGCCCTTCCCATCGCCTGCAACGATATGTTTTTCAGCTCTATGGCCAATCTTACCATGCCGGGACGCGGTGTAAACATGGGTGACGGTTGGGAAACCAAACGAAACAGAACACCCGGCAACAGAGACTGGGTTATACTCCAGCTGGCTACCAGGGGCCAAATACAGGAAATCCTGGTAGATACCTGCCATTTCAAGGGGAATTATCCCGACCGATTCTCTCTGGAAGGGGCTGACTTAAGTGGCTATGGAGATCCGTTGTCTGATCAAACGACCTGGACCACCATCATGCCGGAAACCAAACTTAGCCCTGATGCTGAACACAAATATGGCACTGAGGTCCTGACTAATGGGCCTTTTACCCACATCAGACTCAATATTTTTCCTGACGGAGGTGTGAGCAGACTCAGAATATTTGGAACCAAAGCTATCTGAACCGTATGAATCCGACCGTGCTTTTGCTCCTGTTTTTCTGCCTGACACTGATGCTGACAGTTTTGTCATTTTACCTTCGACATTACAGTAAAATGGTAGAGAAGGCCTCTCCCGCCGAAGACCAAAACAAGGAAAAAATAGAAATGGCCCAATCGTACCTGTATACGGCTCTACTTGTAGTCATCCTGGGACTTGTCTTTTCTGTGTACCTTTCGGTCAAAGGCACTCTTTGGGAAGGACACCTGATGGAATGGTTAAACATCGTGGTGAGGCTCATGCATTTTACCTTCGGTATAGCCTGGATAGGAGCCTCGTTTTACTTCGTCTTTCTGGAAAACGCCCTCAACCGCACCGATAATGTACGGGACGAACTTGCTGGCAATCTGTGGGCCGTGCACGGAGGCGGGTTTTATTACCTTGAAAAATACAAGGTAGCACCCAAAACGCTCCCAAAACATCTTCACTGGTTCAAGTACGAAGCTTATTTTACCTGGCTTACAGGCTTTTGTTTGTTGTGGGTGGTCTATTATTTCAATGCCTCCTCGATGCTCGTGGACAACAAAGTGCTCGAGCTTACGCAATGGCAGGCCATAGGTACAGGACTAACCTCCTTTGTCTTTGCATGGGTGGCTTATGACTGGATGTGCCACAGCCGTCTGGCTAAAAATGAAACTCTCTTTGCGGTAACAGGCTTTGTGCTG
>JAKQGD010000420.1 GCA_029573365.1 Bacteroidota bacterium
GAAACTTGCTGTATCTCAGTCTGTAATCTGAGATGCGGCCGTTTTCTACTTCAATGATGCGGTTGCACACATTCTGTAAAAACTGAACATCGTGTGAGATTACCATGACCGTACCTGCATAGTCTGTCAGATAGTTTTCGAGCCAGATGATGGATTCTATGTCCAAATGGTTGGTGGGTTCGTCGAGCATGAGGAGGTCGGGCTGCTGCAAAAGCAACTTGGCAAGTTCTATCCTCATTTTCCATCCGCCGCTAAACTCAGAGACCTGCCGCGGGAGATCCTGTTCGGCAAATCCTAGTCCCTTAAGTACCTTCACGGTTTCGACTTCCAGACTGCTAAGGTTAAAATGTTCGAGCCTGGAAGACAGGTCGGACATTTCTTCTATCAGTCTGGTATAATCATCACTTTCGTAGTCGGTCCTCGTTTCGAGTTCGTGGCCTACCCTGGCGAGGCGTTCATTAAGCTTAAGGGCCTCCTGATGGCATGACATGGTCTCGTCCAGGACCGTCTTTGACTCATTGAGCTCAAATTCCTGCCTGAGGTATCCTGTTGTGGTACGGGTAGGAAATTCCAGCCCCCCTTCGTCAGGTTTCTTCTCACCGGCTATGATCTTAAGGAGGGTGGATTTACCAGCACCGTTAATACCGATTAGGCCTATGCGGTCTTTTGGAGAAATCATAAAACTGACACCATCCAGCAGGGCACGGTCTCCAAACCTGACAGCTATGTCCTTGACATAATACATAATTGCTAATTAATTTTAATTGATCAGTTGAGGCTGATGCTGTCAGGCATCTGAGCTATGACTGTATATGTGTTACCCTTGTTATGCAGGACGGTCTGCCACAGCACCATAGGTTTTACCCTAAAAAGGTAATTGGGATCCATATCATCAACCAGCCAGGAATCTTCCTTCATTTCCTCGGCCAGCTGACCTTCAGACCAACCGCTGTATCCCACAAAAAACTTGATATTGTTGTCTTTTATGACTTTGTTTTCCATTAAAAATTTTAGTTTTTCGAAGTCGCCTCCCCAATAAACTCCGGGCGAAACTTCCAAACTGTTGTCAAGCATATCGCCCACATTGTGGAGGTAATGGACGCTGTCAACAGCCACCGGGCCGCCCATATGCACCGCCGCATCAGATTCCGGAAATTCAGCTATCAACTCGTGTATTTTGACATCAAGTGGTTTATTGAGCACAAAGCCGGTAGTCCCTTGGGCTGAATTTTCGCAAATCAGCACCACTGAACGTTTAAAATTGGGATCAAGCATAAATGGTTCTGCGACAAGCAGATTTCCGGCTCTGATTTCCATTGATCTAAAGTGTTTCTGCGTTGGAGGTTCTGTCTATTTTTCTTATCAGTCCTGAAAGCACCTTGCCCGAACCTCCTACTTCCATAAAATGAGTGATGCCATCCCGAACCATGTTTTCTATGGTTTGTGTCCACTTAACGGCCCCTGTAAGCTGATTGA
>JAKQGD010000641.1 GCA_029573365.1 Bacteroidota bacterium
AAGAGGCGACACCACAACCATATTTTGTACCTGTGAGGTCGAGGTGGTCACGAAGCACCCACAAAAGCGGGGTCGAAGGGTCAACATCGGCGGAATATTTTTTACCATTGACTTGGAGATCTATCCTGGACATAGCTGATGATTTTACATTCAAAGATATAAAAAATCAAACAAATAAAGTGGGTGTTGGGTTGCTTGACCTATGCCTAGAATACATTTATTTACTTTTTTTTCTTTTTTCTTTATGAATGAAGGAATGCATAATAATCCTCCGGTGTATCGAGGTCTGTCTTTCCTCCGGCAAACGGAACGATACATACGGTTGCCGGATTTTCTTTGACCACTTTTTTTGCACCTTCATCGCCGTGCAGCTCCAGAAGTGCAGCAAAATGATTGCTTTTAAATAGAGTGGGTGGCCCCGTGACAGATCCGTAGTCACATGTTATGACTGACTGCCCTGAGTCTCGTGATGCTGTAGCCATCGTCCGGAGCAGTGTCACATCTACCAGTGGCTGGTCAGCGAGCATGACGAAGGCAGCGTTTATGTCAGGCAGATTTTGCTGTAGATATAAAATGCCACTTCGTACAGAAGAGGCAATACCTTCACTCCAGTTTTCATTAAACACAAAATGAACGTCGAGATGCCGGAGCTGCTCCCTGACCTGGTCTGAATTTGCTCCCACCACCACTACAACAGGGCCCAGGCATGCAGTGATGGCCACACCGGCCAGATGACTGATAAGGGATTTACCATGCACCTTTAGCAATTGTTTGGGTGAGCCCATGCGTGAGGAACCTCCTGCTGCGAGGATGATAACTGCCACCCGGCCTTTTTCGCCACTCACAGTCCTGTGGCTTTTTCCATGGCTTCAGGATAGCGTTCGCCTATGATTCTGATGTGGGAAGAAGCGGTCTCAATCTCCGCCATTTCCGAGGGTGAGAGTCTGATATTGACTGCAGCCACATTTTCTTCCAGCCTTGAAATCTTAGTGGTTCCGGGTATAGGGACAATCCATGGTTTCCTGGCCAAAACCCATGCCAGTGCTATCTGAGCAGGAGTGGCCCCGTGATTTGAAGCAAATGAAGACAGCAGATCCACGAGGGCCTTGTTGGCGTCCATGGCCTCAGCTGTAAACCGGGGCAGGATCCGCCTGATGTCTCCTTCCTGAAACTCTGTCTCCTGTGACACGGCACCTGTCAAGAATCCTTTGCCCAGAGGGCTGAATGCCACCAGGCCGATGCCCAGCTCCTCGATGGTGGGCAGGATGTCTGCTTCATGTTTACGGGTCCAGAGCGAATATTCGCTCTGCAATGCCGTCACCGGAAAAACAGCATGGGCCCGGCGTATGGTGGCTGCCCCAGCCTCGGACAGGCCAAAATATTTAATCTTGCCTTCTGAGACAAGTTTACTGACTGTACCGGCTACATCCTCTATGGGTACGTTTGGATCCACGCGGTGTTGATATAACAGGTCGATGCACTCCACTCCCAATCTCCGAAGTGAGCCTTCTACAGCTCTGTGGACGGTCTCAGGCCTGCTGTCTGTGCCCACGTGCCTGTTTAGCACAGGGTCGATGTTAAAACCAAACTTGGTCGCTATGGTCACTTTATTTTTATACGACCCCAAAGCCTCGCCTACAACCTCTTCATTGATATAAGGCCCGTATACCTCCGCAGTGTCAAAAAAATCAACGCCCAGGTCTATGGCTCTGTGCAGGACCAGGGCCATCTCCTTTTTATCTTTTGGTGGCCCAAAGCCAAAACTCATGCCCATACATCCGAAGCCGATTTCGGCTACTTCGAGTCCCTGCCCGCCCAGTTTACGTCTCAACATGATGATTGATTTTATGCAAATATAGGATTTGAAAAACAAAGTAAAACCACTTCCAAGCGAAGATTTATAAGACAAAACTATGTACCACTACTAAAATAGACTTAAATTTGCACTTCGTTTACGGCTCCATAGTTCAACTGGATAGAATATCAGATTTCGGCTCTGAGGGTTGGGGGTTCGAATCCTCCTGGGGTCACAAAAAGCCGCTTTTTTGCGGCTTTTTTTTATATCCTCAAAATACATATTTTAATATGGGCACAAGGCTAATTCATATACTTATAATAAAATTATTACTTGCTTGTGGAGCTGTCCAGGCCCAGAACCTTCCCCTAAAAACGCGAATTGCCTTTGGCTCCTGCGGCCACGAAAACGAACATCAGCCGGTGCTCAGGCTGGCATCAGACCTACACCCTGACATGTTTATCTTCCTGGGTGACAATATCTACGGTGACACCCATGACATGGATGTCCTCAAGGCCAAATATGCCATGCTGGGATCTAAACCAGAATTTCAGGCTTTAAAAAACTCCACAAGGATTTTGGCCACCTGGGACGACCACGACTACGGGGCCAACGATTCTGGCAGGCACTACCCTCTTAAAAAGGATTCAAAGCAGATTTTTTTAGATTTTTTTAATGAACCGGCCTCCTCGGCACGACGTACCAGAGAAGGTATTTACGATTCGTACTATTTCAGGCACGAAAACAAAGTGCTACAGATCATCCTGCTGGACACCCGCACATTCAGAGATGACCTAAGAACCTATCACGGCGAATTGCACAAGGAGGAGAGATACTTTTATCCTCTGGATTATTACCCGCATGCCACTAGCGATTCCACACTACTCGGGTCTGCACAGTGGAAGTGGCTCGAAGCGGAACTTTCTCGGCCGGCTGATGTGAGAATCATCTGCTCCAGTACCCAGTTTGGAATCGAATACAACGGCTATGAAGCATGGGCCAACTTCCCGCACGAGCAACAAAAAATGTTTGCCCTGATTAAAAAAACCGGAGCGGAGG
>JAKQGD010000642.1 GCA_029573365.1 Bacteroidota bacterium
TTAAATTCGTCTACAAAACCTTTCAATTCGGCCAGTGAGTGGAATTCTCTCTCGGCAAATTGCCTCAGATCTCCCTGTAGCAGGAGTGTGGCAGGTATGGTGCCTGACCAATCAGGATGCACCTTTTCGAGCCAGTCATTGTACTTGTTGTCTGCGAGAAGCACGATTTCAGCACTAATTTTATTTTTTTTGAGAAAAGGCATCAGGACGCTTTTCAACTGGCTTTTAAGGTCGAGGCTGACCAGTACAATTTTTGTTTTGGGCTCGGTATTGGAGGCATGGAGTTGATCGAAGTAAGGTAATTCTGTAACACAAGGCTTACACCATGTAGCCCAGAAATTAATCACCAAAGTAGTATCTCCTTTATGAAAATACTCTTTTTCGAAATTTTCAAATTTTTGGAACACCCTGATGTCCTGAGCTGTTGCCCAAATGCCAAGTAACATTACCGGAATCAAAAAAAACAGTCTTAATTTGTTTTGCTTCATACCGGTGATAACAAGATTTGGGTTGTTTTAGTTTGCCGATAACAAATTTTACCGCATTTTAGGGCGTCTTCTTTTGCCTCCTGGAGCCATCATTTGTCCTGTTTTCATGCCCATGCTTTGGGCCAGTTTCATCTGCCCTCTGTTGTTGATGGCTGTCTCAAACTGCTTGAATTGTTCTTTGAGCTGTGGCTCTGTGATTTTAAGCCCTTTGGTTTGGTAAAAATAATTTCTGGCACCGTTCCAGTTGTTTTTCTGAGCCTGTATTCCCGCCATCTGGAGAAGGATCATTGCTTTTTCGTTGTCTGATGGCAGCTTGAGGGCCAGGGCCTGGTTGAAAAAACCCTCAGCTGCGGTGTTGTCTTTGCGTTGAGCGGCAAGCGACCCTTTGAGAATAAAGTAAAAGGCTCTGTTGGTGACATACAGCATCTTCGGAAAGAATGTAAGCCCCAGCCGCTTTTCAGCACCGTCAAAATCCATTTTCTGAAGCATCTCACTTGCCGACTGTATGGTGCCCAGAAGGAAATAACTGGCCAGGAATATAATCCCTGTGAGGAAGAAAATCCAGCTATATCCAAATCCGGAAGTTACTGTCAGGATGATGCCGCCGATAAAACAAATGGCTATGATAGCAAATTTAAGGTAGATATTTATTGAGAACATTTTGACGCTTTTGGTTATTAGGTTGCGAAAATAAGACGATTTTTGCTCTGTTTTCAGAAGAGGGGCAAAATTAGTGATTTTATGTCTTTTTTGGAAGCCCCGCTTGCTTTTTGGCTAAGGGTAAGACGTTCTGGCAAGTATAATATTTTTATCAATAAACCAAACCACAACATGAAAGTAGTACTGGAATCCAATTTTGGTGAACTCAATTTCAGAGGCACCAACGAACGTGGACAAAGCATTCAGCTGTCAGGAAATAAGGAGGCGGTAGGTCCCATGGAAACCGTGCTTATGGCCATGGCTGCCTGCAGTGCCATAGATGTGGAGATGATTCTCAAAAAAATGAGGCAGAAATGCCAGGATATCAGAGTGGAAGTAGATGCAACAAGGGCAGACGCTGTACCAGCTGTGTTTACAAAGATTCAACTGAACTATACCATAACCGGCGCCATAAAAGAAGACAAAGCACGGCAGGCGGTGGAGATGTCAATGACGCAGTATTGTTCTGTTTCCAAAATGATAGAGAAATCCGCTGAGATATCCTGGAAAGTAAAGGTCATCGTACCTGAATGGAACGACCAAATGTAAGATGAAATGAAATTTGAAACGAGGGCCATCAGGCTTCAGACAGAGAGGTCACACAACAATGAGCACAGCACTCCGGTGTATCTTACGAGCAGTTTCGTTTTTGATGATTCCGAACACATGCGTGCCTTGTTTGCCTCCGAAGCCGAGGGCAATATATATTCGCGGTTTACCAATCCTACTGTCAGGGAGTTTGAACTGAAGATGGCCTCTCTCGAAGAAGGGGAAGACTGTATCGCCACGGCCAGCGGTATGGCAGCAATATTTGCAACCTTCGCTTCACTCCTCAGCCAGGGAGACCACATCCTCATGTCCAGAGCTGTATTCGGGTCTACATTCAGACTTACTGAAGACTATCTGGCAAAATGGGGCATTACTTACAGTTACCTTGACCACTTATCGACAGCAGGATGGCAGGACCTTGTCACACCGGCCACAAAACTGCTGTATCTCGAAACACCCGCCAATCCCGGACTCGACATTATGGACCTGAGTCAAATTTCGGCTTTCTGCAGAGAAAATTCGATCCTCCTTGTGGTGGACAATTGTTTTGCCACACCATATCTGCAGCGGCCCCTCACTCTGGGTGCCGATGTGGTGATACACTCTGCGACAAAATATATCGACGGCCAGGGCAGGGTGCTGGGGGGAGCCATCATTTCTTCCCGGCACATCATAGACAGGATATTTCCTTTTATGAAAAATGCCGGACCTACCTTGTCAGCATTTAATGCGTGGGTGCTCACCAAAAGCCTGGAGACACTGGCTGTGAGGATGGACCGACATTGCGATAATGCCCTCAGGGTGGCCCAATGGCTCGCTTCCAGACCGGAGGTGCTTAAGGTACGGTACCCGTTTCTGGTGGGAGACCCCGGATTTGAGGTAGCCAAAAGACAAATGAAGGCAGGGGGCGGTATGGTCAGCTTTGAGCTTACAGGAGGCATGGATGCAGGTAAAAAACTCATTGACAACCGCACCATGATGTCACTTTCTGCCAACCTGGGTGATACCAGGACCATCATAACGCATCCGGCTTCTTCGACACATTCCAAATTGTCACCGCAGGACAGGGCGGCGGCAGGTATATCTGACGGATTGATCAGGCTATCGGTAGGTCTGGAACATGCCGATGACATCATTGCAGATCTGGAGCAGGCATTTTAAAACCAGACGGACAGACCGGTCAAAAGCCAGGTTAGTTGTTTATTTGCTATTCCGCCTGTACCCTGATAGATTCCTTTTTCGGAAAAAAACCGTCTTGCTTCCATTCTAAACAGGGCATTTTCGTGTACTTTCAGGTTGAGACAGGCTGCGGCCCCTGCGGTTTTAAAAGGCATAATCCCTTTGGAATTATACGATGGTACCTGTATGTTATAAGGGTCACTGAAGTATTCCAGTCTTCCTGAGAGCGAAGCAATGGCAGTGAGTTTGTACTTTGCCGTAATGTTGGCCTGCCACCAGGTGCGATATATAGACGATTTTTTTAGGTTTTGCCGGCCGTAATACACATTGGAGGTGCAGGAAAACCGGCCTTCAGGGGCATATATCCAGTAAAGATCAGTAAAATATCGTGTGCCACAGTCAATACCTCCGGCACAGTCATCCTTGCCGATATAAGTATTCCAGTTAATGAGATTTCTGGCGTCGGGTCTGTATTCCACCTGTGTAGCCACAGACATGGCTTTGTCGGGATTGCTTATTTGCTGCCAGCCATTGAGTAGGTACATATACAGGTTAACCTTGGAGCCTGCAGGCATGGTCACTCTGACCCCAGCCAGATAATAGGGTGTGTATTCGGGGCCCATACTCCTCGAGAGCAAGAGATGGTCTTTGCTCACTGCACTTTCGTTGGTAAACGGAGATCCAAAAATGCCGGCATCCAACCATATTTGTTTGTTTTTCCATGGCCTGATACCAGCCGAAGCTTCGACTATGTTTTTGAGTGAGGCAGGCTCAGAGGCATAATTGGCATTCATGTAAGTGCCAAATCCGGGCGTCAGCCTCGCCCTCACTGATGACGTCGAATATCTGAGGTCCAGAAATGCAAGGTTTAGAGCGATCTGATCCAGTTTGCTCATGTTAAACGCATAGGGCATTTCGTCCGTGTCTGCTAATCCTGGTGCTGTTCCGTAATAGACGTCAACATAGCCACCAACGGTGATACTTTTAAGTTTTTCGCCGCTTAGGGTGTCCATGAGGCCGGGATTGATGACCTGAGCGGAAATGGACAGGGCGGCCAGAAATAAAACACCGGCCAGAGCTGCTGATTTCATTGGTCGTCAGTTTTTCTGTCGCCGCTTAACTCGCGGAGTTGTACCAGACTGATGGTGTTTTTTATTCTTTTTATGATGGTCACTTCGTATTCATCTAGCTTGATTTTTTCCTTTTCTGACGGTATCCGGCTACAGACATTTATCAGGACCCCTGCCAATGTTGCAGCATCATTGACCGATTCGAGTGCGTAGGGAAGGTAGGCATTTATATCACTTAGTGAGGCGGTGGCTTCCACGATATAGGTGTGGTTGTCTGTTTTTTCGACTACGGGCTTTTCGTTGTCAAACTCATCCTGGATTTCGCCTACCAGTTCTTCCAGTATATCTTCCAGTGTAACAAGACCTTCAGTACCGCCAAATTCGTTGACTATGACGGCCAACTGTGTGTGGTTTCTTTGAAACTCCTTGAGCAGGCTGGCGATTTTTCGGGTCTCTGTAGTGATGGCTACCGGTCGCAGCAGATCCTTGATTACCAGGGGCTGACCATCTTTGAGTTTGATGAGGATGTCCTTTGTATTAATAATGCCGGCTATATTGTCGATGTTGCCGTCGTGGCAGGGTATCCGTGAGTAACCTTCTGCCAGCAGATTGACGAGGTCGTCCTGGTTACCTTTTGACATATCAAAAGTCACCATGTTGTTGCGTGGCACCATGATCTGCCGGGTAGTGGTTTCCGGGAAATCGAAGGCATTTTTAATGATTTCATAATCTGTATTTACTATGCCTCCTGACTCACCTGACTGTTTTACGAGGTATTTTAGTTCGTCTGAGCTGTGTACTTCTGAACCATGAGCTGCCTGTATGCCAAAAATACGGAGAATCACATTGGCCAGACCATTGAGTAATCTGATAAAAGGCCTGAAAACCACGTAAAAAAGATTTAGCGGGTAGGCCACCCACAGGGTAGTCGACTCGGGCTTTTGTATGGCCAAAGACTTAGGTGCGAGCTCTCCAAAGACGATGTGCAGCACTGTGATGATGGCAAAGGCAACGGGCAGGGCCAGCTTGTGGGCAAGCTCTGAGGATTCGTCCATGCCAAAAAGGTGAAAGATCTGTATGATAATCTTCGATACTACGGGTTCGCCTACCCATCCCAAGCCCAGACTGGCCAAAGTAATGCCCAATTGTGTGGCTGCAAGGTATCCGTCGAGATGCTCGATGATGTGCGATGAAAGTTTGGCTGCCTTTACTCCTGACAATGCTTTCATTTCTATTTGCGAAGCCCTGACCTTGACGATGGCAAACTCGGCTGCGACAAAAAAACCATTGAGAGATACCAGAAAAACTGTAATTAAAATATCTGCTAACATTTAACTTCTGTCAAAGGGTGAAATTAAGAATTAATACCTTCAATCCTTCTGAATAACCTGTCCGTGAATTCCTGCAAAATTAGAGAAGGCATCGTTTATTTTTAGTTTTCAGGACGAATATTTTGACGAAAATCTGGTCTTTACAAACTCAAAAACCATGGGTAGCAATGAGATAAATATGATGCCGAATATCACGGTTTCGAAATTTTTTCTCACAAAAGGAAGGTTACCAAAAAAATACCCCAGCAGTGTAAGACCTATGACCCAAAGTAGGCCTCCTGCGACATTGTAGCGTATAAACCTGTTGTACTCCATGGAGCCAATACCCGCGACAAAAGGAGCAAAAGTTCTGACTATGGGCACAAACCTGGCCATGATGATGGTACGCGATCCATATTTGCTGAAAAAAGCCTGAGTTCTGGCAATATATTCCTCCTTGACAAGCCTTATGCCTCTGATTTTCCAGTTTAGCACCCTGAGGCCTATGGTTTTTCCAAAATAATAGTTGACTGTGTCGCCGGTCACTGCAGCGATGATAAGCAAAACCAGCACCAACCAGAGATTAAGCTGGGCTTTCTCTCCAGATTCATTGATGACGCCTGCACAGAAGGTTCCTGCTGCAAACAGCAGCGAATCACCAGGCAACAGAGGCATGACTACCAGACCTGTTTCTACAAAAATGATAAGAAAAAGGATGGCATATATCCATATCCCGTAGTCTACGATCATAGTAAAAAGGTGCGTATCAAGGTGCAGCAGGAAGTCAAGCAATGATCGGAATAATTCCATGTGTAAGGTATGTGTTTTAAAAAAACCGCCGCAAAGGTACCATTTATCAGCGAGATAAAGGCGAGAGTCTTGTCATTGTAGTGTGCCGGGTCCGGGCAGGATGTCTTTAACTACCGACTTTCCCACTATATAAAAGGACTGGTGGTGCGGGCAAAATATTTCATTACCTTTTTGTGTATTTTTGCACCAAAATCGGATAATGAGCAGTGAAGTAGGCCATAGAAACATCCAGGGTTTGATCCTTGTATGGGCATTTGCCGAATCAGGCATCGGAGGCATCCTGCATGCCCTGAAACTGCCATTTACCGGCATTTTAGTCGGTGGCATAGCAGTCGTTTGTATTGCATTGATGGGTTTTTTTGCCACTTCACGTGCCACCACCATCATGTCGGCTCTTGGCATTGTACTACTTGTCAAACTGACCGTGAGTCCGCATTCGCCATGGCAGGCCTATGTTGCCGTAGTGTTCCAGGGGTGGCTTGGTGCGGCCATGTTTAGCAGTCGCAATTTTTACAGACTCAAATGTTTGGTATTTAGTGTATTGTGTCTACTGGAGTCAGCGTTACAAAAAATCCTTTTGACCCTTCTGATATATGGCAAGCAGCTGATGGAAGCTATAGACAAGGCGGCTCTTTCTCTTGCCTCATCACTAGGTATCCACGGCAGCGGATCCATTGTGATATTCGCGTTTGGCATGTATGTTTTGTTGCACCTGGCTGCCGGATTAGCAATTGGCAGATGGATACCATCGATACCCTCACAACTAGCGGAGCTCGACTTGCCGGTATCCGAAATAAGTGGCTCTCCCGTGCAGGCCAAAGAGGCGTCCAGGCAGACCGGAAAACACATCCTGATTGGATTTTTGGGACTTACCTTGCTGTTGGTGGCCTTAAAAATGATATTGCCCGAACTCAAAATTTCAGACCTGGCACTGATATTTGTCAGGTCCGTACTTGTGAGCCTGGCCCTTATATTTATTGCAGGCCCACTATTGGTCAGGCTAATACGACGCATGGCCGGTGTGCATAAAAGCAGGATAGAAAACCAGGTTCTGGCTCAGACCCTTGACCAAATACCCGTGTATAGTGCCCAGGCCTATGAGGTGATGAAGTGGTCACAAAGGGAATTTACCGGTTTTTTAAGAATAAAAAAATTAATCCTTGGATTGCTGTTTATCTCTTTGTACAGGCAGTCATGAAGGTGATAATACTTACAGGCCCCATCAGGTCGGGCAAAACAACACTGCTCATGTCTTTATTTGCCGGAAGACCAGGTACTGATGGGTTTTTGACACCTGACAGTGACGGGCTGAGGTTGTTCTATGACCTCAGGACAGGGGAGCATTCAGAGTTTCAGACGGACGGCAGGGATGGGAATGACACTTCTGCCATAGGGCGGTTTGTTTTTAGCAATGCTGCTTTCAGACAAGGAAACGAAAAGTTAGCAGCCGACCTCCCTTCGGAAACGAAGGTGATGATTGTAGACGAAATAGGTAAGCTCGAAGCCGAAGGAAAGGGTTTTTTAACGGGCATTGAAAAATTTATTGGTAAAAATAGCGACAAAGACATCATTTTTCTGGCAGTTATCAGAGACTATTTGAAAGAGACTTTCGTCCAAAGATTTGGATGGCACGACTGTTGTATTGCCGACATGGGACATAATGATGCTGCCACAAAACTCAGGCAGTGGTGCGGGATAGAATAGCGGTAAAAAAAAACAGCTAGGTCTCATTCCCCGAAAGGGGGAGAATCAAACAACACTGCGGTCCATCCAGGTGTTTAAATAGAGTCATATTGTAGACAGGCAGTGCAATTTTTAGCATACATGGGATGAGATTTTTGAAATCTTAATAATTATTAACCCTCTTAAAAAATTTGACAAAATGAATGAATCAATGCATCGGCACGATGACTATTTAAAATGTTCGGCATATGCCAGTAACAATCCGGATGGCTCGGGTTTCCACAGGTTTGAAGAAGGCGGAAAATTTTACTTTTCATTTATCGAGCATGCCAGGGTTATCCTCCGCAGCGAAGGCTATTCTTCTGAAAGCTCGCGGGAGAACGGCATTGCATCGGTACAGAAAAACATGGGGTCCGAAGATCAGTATGTGACAAAACAACTTCCTGACGGCAGGTGGGTACTGTCACTGAAGGCAGGTAACAATCAGGAAATTGCCAGATCCTGTCCTTTTGGTACCGAAGATGAGGTCAAGGCCTTCCTGCCTTCAGCGAGGGCAAAATATACAGACGAAATGCACAGACTGGCATCTGTTGAAGCCGGTACTGTGGCACAAAAGGGGCTGGCTTTTGCCGGCAACGCCTCCGACGGCGATGATGACGATTATATGATATGCAGGGAGTACGAAGAGAAGTACAATCTGGCACATGTGGATGCCGACGGATTTATCAGTTTTCAGCATGAAAATACAGGGAAATATTACTTTGCCTGGTACGGCAAAGATGGAAGAGTCAAGCTGCGAAGCGAAGGTTATCCCAATGCAGGTGCTCGTGACAACGGCCTCGCTTCTGTTAAGAAAAACAAGGACCTCGATGAGAGATGGAGTACTGACTCAAAACATGGAGTACATTTCCTGATTCTCAAGGCCGGTAACCATCAGGAAATCGGACGAAGCTGCCCTTTTAAGTCAGAAGATGAAGCATGGGGTATCATCCGCAATGCCCCGGTGGCTGCGGCTGCTGTGGCTACAGCAGCTGCTGCTGTCTCCGCTCCTGTGGTTAATAAGGAAAAAGACGATGATTATCTGCACTGTGATGCTTATAAAGGCCATGATGTCAGCGACAAGGTCAATAACATAGCGTACTTCAAAGGCAAGGATGGTCAACTGTATTTTGTGGTGTACAATCGTGATGGCAGTGTAAAACTAAGGAGCGAAGGCTTTGATACAGTAGAACGCCGCGACAGCGAGCTCAAGGAAGTCATCAGGCTGCTAAACGATGATTCTATGTACCACACCATAGAAAAGGCCGGCTACAGGATGAGGGTACTCAAGGACAAGAGTGGAAGGGAAATAGGAAGGTCATGCCCAGAAAAAATAGGTGCTGCCGTCACTGCTGCCGCCGCTGCTGCCCCTGTGGTGACAACTGCCCGCGAAGAAAAAGTTGTACCTCCGCCCGTAGCTCCTGTGGCCACAGGTGGCGGGTTTAACTGGTGGTGGCTTCTGCCTTTGCTGTTGCTGATTCCATTGTTTTTTATGTGGAGGTCATGCAGTGCCCCTAAAGCGGATATGAGTGTCACCACTCCGGCTGTTGAAACGACGACAACTGCTCCCGTGGCCACAGACACCATATCAGCAAAAACAGAGATTACCAAAACAGAACCTGTAACTGCAGCTAAAACTCCCGACTGTGACCTCAACTGGATTTTGTTTGATTTTGACAAGTATGACATCAGGTCTGACGCCAATGCAGAACTCCAGCAGATGGCAAAAATATTGAAGGAAAATCCAAGTTATGTCGGCGTGCTGAAAGCTCATACAGACTCCAGGGGCAGTGATGAGTATAACCAGGCACTTTCACAAAACCGTGCCAGGGAAGCAAAAAAGGTACTCGTGGCAGCCGGTATTGAAGAGGGCAGGCTGCAAACCACAGCCTCCAGCGAAGCAGATCCCATCGCTACTAATACGGATGATGACTCAGGAAGAAGGTTTAACCGACGTGTAGAGCTTTATGTCAGAGATGCCTCAGGCAAGGAGATTTGCAAGTCCATACCGCCGCAGGTACCAGACAACCTTAAAGGACGCTGATACAAATATCTTTCTGTGATATTAATCA
>JAKQGD010000643.1 GCA_029573365.1 Bacteroidota bacterium
TTGAAATGGAATACAAAAATTTTGGATTTACCATAGGCAGCGAAGATGCAAGGGAGGGGGCTGCTGCTTTTGTGGAAAAGAGAAAACCGCAATTCAAGGCCAGATAATACCTATGTTCGATTTTCACAGCGACAAAAAAAGGTACTTTGGCATTCAGAAAAGTGTGACCGAAGAGGATGTGATACCCTTTTTGGAATCGTATGGGATAAAATGTACCGAAGTCAGGGTACTGGAAATAGGTTGTGCAGAAGCAGGGGTGCTAAAAGCTTTTATAGATAGAGGAAATATTGGTGTGGGGGTGGAACTCTCTCCGTCCCGGTTTAAAGACGCATGCAGGTTTCTAGCTGACGACATTGCCGACGGTAAAGCCAGGATTGTCAACCGAAATATTTATGATATAGAGGACCCCGCAAAGGAGTTTGGGGAGCTTTTTGATCTCATCATTCTTAAAGATGTCATCGAGCACATACCCGACCAAAAAAAATTTATAACCCGACTGTCTGACTTTATGGCCCAGGGTGGAGTTGTGTTTTTTGCTTATCCGCCGTGGTGGATGCCTTTTGGCGGACATCAGCAGATTTGCAAAAGCAAGGTACTAAGATCATTGCCATGGTTTCACTTGTTGCCTGGAGGACTTTACAAAACTTTGCTAAGACTCTTTGGCGAATCACAGGCCACCATTACTGAATTAATGGAAGTGAAGTCCACAGGTATAAATACCGGAAAAATGCTTAGTGCCATCAGAACAACCGGTTACAGAATCCTCGGGCAAAAATATTGGCTGATAAACCCTATTTACAGGTATAAATTTGGAATCAAAAAAAGGGAGTTGTCACCTGTTTTGTCATCTTTGCCAGGCATCAAAAATCTTTTTACTACGGCCCACTACATTATATTCGCCCGAAAATAAGTGATAATTTCCTTATTCGGAAACCACAAAATTGATCATCCTGCCAGGCACGACGATTACTTTTTGCACATTTTTCCCGTCAAGATATTTGCGGACAGTATCCAGAGTAAGTGCGAGGTCTTTTATTTCTTCCTGTGACATCGACGCATCTATTTTTACTATGTCCCTCTTTTTGCCATTGACACAAATGGGATATTCTACGGTGTCCTGAATCATTTTTGTCTCATCAAACACCGGATAATCTGCTTTGTGGACGGAGTGGTCATGGCCCAATTTTTCCCACAACTCCTCAGTGATGAAAGGTGCAAATGGTGCAAGCAGTACATTTAAAGGGCCGAGGATGGCCAGTTTATTACATTCAATCCTTTTTAGTTCATTGACACAAACCATAAAAGCACTGACACAGGTATTAAACGAAAATCGTTCTATATCCTCTGTAACCTTTCTGATGGTAGTGTGAAGGATCTTATATTCCTCCGCTGTGGGTTTTGTGTCAGTGACATGCCAGCCATGGTCCGAGTAAAAAAGACTCCAGTATTTCCTTAAAAATCTGTTTACCCCATCTATCCCCTTGGTGTCCCAGGGCTTGGACTGCTCTATGGGCCCGAGAAACATCTCATACATCCTGAAACAATCTGCACCGTACCGCTTTACGACCTCATCGGGATTTTGTACATTAAACTTGGATTTGGACATTTTTTCTTGCACAACATTGACAGTAAAATACTCTGTGCCCTGTTCGTCCTTAACCCACAAATATTTGGAAGAGTCACCGCCTACATGGTAATCCTTGCCGGTATTCTGCCAGTATTCTTCAAATTTTTCCCTGGTCAGTCTGCTCTGGACGTCGAGGTAATCGTACACATAGGGCAATCTGATGGGACTGCCCACATGCACCTGTGAGAGGTCATCGAGGTCTTTGCTGTTGCCGGTAAATATCGTATCATCAGACGTCATCCTCAGATGTTCTGCATAATAACCATAGGCAGTAATCATGCCCTGATTGATCAACTTCTTAAAGGGTTCGGTGGTGGGAACATAACCGAGGTCATAAAGGAATTTATGCCAGAACCGGCTGTAAATAAGATGGCCCACGGCATGCTCTGTACCTCCAACATACAAATCCACATCCTGCCAGTACGTGATGGCTTCCTGCGAGGCAAATTCGCGGTCATTGGAGGCATCCATATACCTTAGAAAATACCAGGATGACCCGGCAAACCCCGGCATGGTATCGGTTTCGAGAGTCATACCTGGCATCTGATTTACCCAGTCGACCGCACGGGCCAGAGGAGATTTGCCACCTGAGGCAGGTTGGAAATTTTCGAGCTCTGGCAGTGTTAGCGGTAATTTGCTCTCTTCGACGGGATATGCTATACCTTCACTGTCGTAGGCGATAGGGAAGGGTTCGCCCCAGTATCTTTGTCTCGAGTAATTGGCATCCCGAAGTTTGTAATTGATTTTTTTATTTCCTATGCCTGCAGCCTCGAGCCTGCCATACATTTCTCGGATTGCATCCGGAACTTCCATTCCAGTCAGAAAACCGGAATTTATCATAACGCCTGTCTTATCATGAAGCGATGAGCCCGGATACTTGCTTTTATCTACTACATCTATTATCTCGAGGCCAAACTTGCGGGCAAAGACCTGGTCACGTTCGTCATCGCTGGGTACAGCCATTATGGCTCCGGTGCCATAATCTTTGAGCACGTATTCGCCAAGCCATACAGGAATGTCTTTGCCGGTAAACGGATTTTTGGCATAAGCCCCGGTAAATACCCCTGTCACTTCTTTAACATCGGCCATACGGTCCACATCGGAGCGTGAAGAGACATAGTCAAGGTACCTGCTTACCTCGTTTTTTCGGTCGTCTGTTGTTATTATCGGTACCAGGTCATGCTCAGGTGCGAGTACCATAAATGTTGCACCAAAAATGGTGTCAGGTCTGGTAGTAAATATTTCTATGGTAAGGTTTTCGTGGCCTTTGACACCAAAAAACACTTGGGCTCCTTCCGATCTTCCTATCCAGTTTCGTTGCATGGCCTTCAGGGCATCCGTCCATTCCAGGTCTTCCAGGTCAGCAAGCAACCTGTGTGCATACGCAGTGACTCTGAGTGACCATTGCATCATGGCTTTCTTTTCTACAGGATGCCCTCCACGCTCTGATACCCCGTCTTTGACCTCGTCATTCGCCAGTACGGTGCCCAATGCTTCACACCAGTTGACATAGCCTGTTTTTCTGTATGCCAGACGATAATTCATCAGTACATCATCTTTTTCTTTAGGTGACATGTGGCCCCAGTCATAGGCTGTGAATACAGAATCCTGGCTGCTGGCAGCCCTTACTCTGTTGTTTCCGGTTGCGGCAAATGTGGCCTCAAGTTCTGTGATGGGCCTGGCCATGTTCTTATCCATGTCATAATAATGGCTGAATAGCTTCAAAAAGATCCATTGCGTCCACTTGTAGTAGTTTGGGTCACAGGTTCTTACCTCACGCTCCCAGTCGTAACAGAATCCTATGTTGTCTAGTTGCTCACGATACCTTTTGATGTTTTCCGCGGTAGAAACGGCAGGGTGTACTCCGGTCTGGATGGCATATTGTTCGGCGGGAAGTCCGAAAGCATCATACCCCATAGGGTGGAGCACGTTGTAGCCTTTGAGTCTTTTGTATCGTGCAAAAATATCTGAAGCTATATAACCAAGCGGATGCCCCACGTGGAGGCCTGCTCCCGATGGGTATGGGAACA
>JAKQGD010000469.1 GCA_029573365.1 Bacteroidota bacterium
TGATCAGTTCCTTACATCCGGCCCAGCAGGATTCTGCCCTTAACCTCATCAAATACCTGTCTCTTCGCAGCGGAGACATAAGAGAAACACAAAACGACCTTCATGTCATGGGCTTGTCATCACTGGCCAGCTCAGAAAGCCACATACACAGACAAGTCCAGGCCATCAGAGAAAGATTGGGACACAAATACAGCAAAAGTACCCTTTCCGCCTGCAGTTGGGAAAGCAGTAAAAAATTGCTTAAACAAAAAAGTGAGGAACTTTTTGGAAGCCGTCATGGAGAGGAACTGCCTTACCTTATGGTCACCTTTGATGCCACCTTTGCCGACAATTACGCCCTGATTAAAAACCTATTGCTTCACGGCATGAATGTAGCGAGAATCAACTGTGCCCACGATGATGAAGCAACCTGGGCCAGGATGATAGAAAAGCTTCGCAAAGCCATACAAAAAACCGGCAGACAATGCAGAATTTATATGGACCTGGCCGGACCCAAGCTAAGGGTCAGGATAATCAATAAAGGCAAAAAGAAGGGAAGAGCAAAAATCAAGGAAGGCCAGCTCATCTATATGGCCGAAAATAGTGGAGATTTTGATAAAAAAGTGGTTGTCATCCACCCCAGTGAAGAGGGAGTCATTGGGTCTTTAAAAAAAGGCGAAAGGGTGATTTTTGATGACGGCATGATACAGGCATTAGTTGAGCAGGTCAAAAAAGACTGGGCAGCACTCCGCATCACACGCATTTCGTCAGATAAAAAGCTGCTCAAGTCAGGAAAAGGCATCAATTTCCCGGATTCAGAACTTCACATTCCGGCATTGACTCCTTTTGACATTTCGGTATTGCCATTTGTGTGCGAAAATGCCGATATGGTTGGGTATTCCTTTATTAAAAAGCCAGAAGATATAAACATACTGATGGCAGAAATGGAAGCCACGGGCAAAAATCTTCCTCACCTTGTCATCAAGGTCGAAACAGCAGAAGCAGTAGAAAATCTACCCGGTCTGTTGCTGGAGGGTATGAAAAAACCATTGTTTGGAGTGATGATCGCCCGCGGAGACCTGGCCGTTGAGATCGGCTTCGAGCGTCTGAGTGAGATTCAGGAGGAGATACTTTGGATTTGTGAAGCGGCCCACGCACCTGTCATCTGGGCCACACAGGTACTCGAAAGCCTCAACAAGTCAGGCATGGCCACAAGGTCTGAGATTACTGACGCTGTGCATGCCGCTCAGGCTGAATGTGTCATGATAAACAAGGGACTGCACACCATAGAGGTTATGGAAACCCTTATCGACATACTGAGAAGAACCGCTGAGCACCGCAGTAAAAAGAGATTTATTTTCAGACAGCTCAATATCGCCAGCAGGTTTTTCCTTGCAAGGTGACCATTTTTTGCACGATAAAGACCATAAAATTTCGCTGATATTGCTTAATTTTGTGCTATCACACATACCACCTTCATCATGGCACTTGACAAAACAGGGATTGCAAAACGGATAGCTAAGGAACTGAGAGACGGATATTATGTCAATTTGGGCATAGGCATCCCCACCCTTGTTGCCAATTACGTCCCGCAAGGCCTCAATGTCGAATTCCAAAGTGAAAACGGAGTGCTAGGTATGGGTCCGTTTCCTTTCGAAGGAGAGGAAGACGCAGACATCATCAATGCAGGCAAACAAACCATCACTACCCTACCTGGAGCTAGTTTTTTTGACTCAGCTACGAGCTTCGGTATGATCCGCGGCCAGCATGTAGACCTCACCATCCTTGGTGCCATGGAAGTCTCGGACGAAGGTGACATCGCCAATTGGAAAATCCCCGGCAAAATGGTCAAAGGCATGGGTGGTGCCATGGACCTGGTGGCATCGGCAGACAACATAATAGTTGCCATGATGCACGTCAACAAAGCTGGAGAATCCAAGTTGCTTAAAAAATGTACTTTGCCCCTGACAGGCGTCAGGTGTGTAAAAAAAATAGTCACCGAACTGGCCGTCCTTGATGTCACTGACAGAGGCTTCAAACTTCTTGAAAGAGCTCCGGGCGTCACAGTCGAGGAGATCATAGCAGCTACAGAAGGCAGACTTGTGGTAGAAGGCGACATCCCGGAAATGGTCCTTGATTAAATATAAAAAATTTAGACTGTGGCCCTAAGCCTTCAGGGCAGACTTTGGTTTGGAATGTTTATTTCTGTTTTATTTTTTTGCCGGAAAACCTCACCCTTTTAGCACTTATAAAAAACAATACAAAACCACTAAGTATGGTTACCAGGCCAAAAATGGAAAAAATCCTTAGCAATATATTACTAAAATTGTCACGGCCCTCGTAATCCATGGTGTGCATCATCCACAGAAAATCAAATACCCGCCATTTATTATTCCTGAATTTCTGAACCGTACCCAATTCGCTGGCCACATACACCGTTGTATTTGTTGGATGCTCAAAAGTGACAGCATAAGCCGGCAGTGGATTTTCACGATACTCGTGATGACTGCCTAGCTGGGTTAGATAACTGACAGACCTGACTTTAGGCTCGCCTTTATACCGCATACCAGCTACCTTTATGGCCTCATCCTTTGTCAAAGGCCCTCTGAGTTGACCGTTTTCGGCATTGGCAAGATGATTCATTGTCCTCCCTGAATTCACATTTTCCTTATCCTTAACCACACTAAGACATCGTACCTGATAATGGGGTTTTCCAAATATTTCTATTAATTGGATTGAAACGACCGAATCTACAGGGTGCCTACTTTTAATTGAATCCAATACCATCGTCGGAGAGACCAAATTTACATCCGAATTAAATAGGGGTGCATTCCTCTTTTGAAAATCACCATGCACCTCATCAATATTGGTCCAACTGAAATAAAGACCTCCTATCGTCCACATCAAAAATTGAATTCCAAGTAATAGCCCTAACCAGCGATGTGTTTTTCGAATATAATATTGATTTCTGAAGGTCATCTAATCTTTACAATAAATCCGCGTAATCTATGCTGTATCCTGATCTATATTGATTTTCTGGTAAAAGAATACTCATGTCTTTTAATCCAATTTTTATCTCCCTTATATCTTACGTCTTTTCTTTTGACATAAGTATTCTTACCGATAGTGTATGTGTATCTGAAGGTTGCCTTTTTCTTGTCATTTCCATCGATGCCTTTTTCTTCAGTCACATATATTAAATCTCCCTTAAAAAGTCTCTTTCTATATTTAACCTTTTCTTTTTCTATATATTTACCATCAGCAGAAATAGAAATTGTATCCGCTGAGTTAGCATCCCTTTCATCAGGATAGATGTAGGAAAATATAAATTTGTTAGTTTTATCCATTTGCTTTACCTCGATATCAGCCGGCATAGTGTATGGTTTGCCGGTGGTGTAGTCCAAATAAGTCAAAGAACCCTGCCAGCTTCCATTCAATAATCTAAAATCCTCCATTATTGATTTTAATTTCTTTTGTGAATTAGCGATAGTCAGGCTAAAACCCACCATCAGAATGATCAGACTTATTTTATTAAGTTTCATATTTTTACCATTGTTGAATTCTGATTCCTACTTGCTTATCCAAAATTGCAAACTCTTTTGCTCCCCACGGCCTTTTTGTCACCTTATTAAGATTTGGGGGAAGCAGATGAGCATGAGATGCTGATATCTCCGCATATACCCCTTCGATGTCATTTGTTTCTAGCCTTAGCTCCGGGTAATGCTCTTTGGCTGACTTTTCGTCTTGAAATACCATAATTCTTATTCCATTCCTGCCTAATACATAATATGGTTGTGCTGTGTTTAAATCCTGATGTTCTACTGTAAAATTTAAACATTCGACAAATAATTTAAACCCATCCTGAATATCGGTATAAAAAACGCTTGGTACTACTCTTGTAAAACTCATATAATTGTTAAATAAGATGTCTAGCTCAAATTTAATGCTTATTTTTTATCAACTATTAAAAATTGTTATAGTTTGAAGCATTTTAAAGTTTGTTCGACGTTTGGCAGACTGGTGACATCACAAAGCTGCCATAATATCGATACTGCACACGTGGGGCCAAAACCTCAATCTCCACCCCCATATCCATTGTATCATTCCGGGAGGTACCACAGACCATCATCACCAACCATAGAATCCTTGCAATCGGTGAAGGAACGGTCACATTTAGCTATAAGGATTACAAACAAGGGGCAACAGTCAAAACCATGACATTGACCCAAGACGAATTTGTGAGAAGGTTTGCACTGCATATCTTACCAAAAGGATTTGTACGGATACGGCATTATGGATTCCTCAGTTCATCGTGGAAGAAAACCAAACTTCCCAATCTTCAATCAAAACTCAATAAAAATCCACTCAACAAATCTCCGTCGGCTACCAAAATCCACAGATGTCCCGTGTGCCAAACCGGTGTATTAAAGACAATATGCACCTTCGATCGTCGCGGGCCGCCTTACCGGTATACTAAGGCCAATGATCAACAAACTACTGCCCCTGCAACATAAGTTGCGGGTAGGGGGAGGTATTTCTATCCTTAAGTAAAAAACACCCACTATCAACTGTTATTGTTATAAAACCACTTAAAAACTGTATTAGCCTGCTCAGTAACAGGATGTAGCGAAATAAAATCCACACACGCAATACCCATAATCAAACCATGGTGAGGGAGTGTAAGGAAGTTTGTGTAAACTAGGATCAAAGAGTTAGGCTTCCATCTGTGGAGGGTACCCTCCACAGATGGAAAATATTT
>JAKQGD010000472.1 GCA_029573365.1 Bacteroidota bacterium
GCCAGACGGAGTCCGAAGGGATTTACAAATTCGAAATCAGTCCTGAGGCTTCTCATTTCGAGCCCGTACTTGATCTCATTTTTTTCGCCGAAAAAAGTAAAATTGACATTGGCTGACAACTCATCGATGGCTGATGTGCGTGGTTCTTCGTCTTTCTCATCGAGTCCTACGTTGTAGGTTGTGAAACCCACCAGGCCATCAACGATGATATTGGATCCGGAAGGAATGAGGTGAAAATTGGCCCCTACCCCTGTGTTCTTCCAGTCAATGGCGGCCAGCAACGGGTTTTTATATGCATCTACATAGTTGAATCCAAAAATATTTATCCTGGAGCCATTGGCCGTATTAACTGATAACTTCCCGTAAAGGTCGGTAAAAGTAAAAGGCAGGCCTACAGAATCTACCGGTGCCGCATAACTGTACAGAGACTTCGAGGTGATGTCAAGAAGAGATTTCTTTGCGGTAAGCACATAAGAGACCGATGTTCCCCCTTCCCTAAACTTTTTTATAGGCCCCTCAAGGAGTCCTTTGGCCATAAAGGGGCCACCAGAAAGGAAACCTGAGGTCCGGCTCTTGTTACCCTCCCGCGTCTTGATATCTACGATGGCTGAGATCCTTCCACCATAATCTGCTCCGAATCCCCCAGTCAGAACATCTACATTTTTAATCAACTCCGTCTCAAAAACCGAATAAAAACCTATGGAATGGAATGGATTAAAAACATTGAGTCCATCCAGAAGGATTTTGTTCTGCACCGGAGCCCCTCCACGTATGTATATCTGCCCTCCCTGATCACCGGTGGAAATGATGCCCGGGATAACCTGCAGGTACTGGACAATGTCAGCTTCTCCACCTACTGAGGGCAATGATTTAATCTGGCGGTTGCTGACGGATATTTGAGAAATATTGACCGTACTTCTGGCCTGCTGCCTCTCTGCCGAGATAGAAATCTCACCCAGTTTGATACCACTTTCTGCCAATGTAATGCTTTGGTAGGCAATGCCACCTGGTCTTATCTTTATGGCCACAGACGCACTGTCATAACCTACATAGGTGGCAATGAGCTTGTAATCGCCTGGAACTATATTTGACATGACAAAAAAACCGTCGAGGTCGGTTGTCGCACCGTACTTAGTACCGTCTAGCTGCACATTGCAATATATAATAGGTGCTCCCGTTTCCTTATCCAGGACATTTCCCCTGAGGGTGCCATTCTGGGCCAGAATCTGGAAGGAGGTAAATACCAAAAGTATAAATATATATAGGCACCTGGTCATGAATGCGGGTATTGATTAGAGGTCGCAAAGATAACATTTCTTAGATAAAAACATGCCCAATAGGCTGGAACATCTGCACGTTTGTGGCCGTGGGGTCCTGCCCCTTACTGGCGAGCCATGATCTAAAAATTTAAATTTGTACTAACCTCCTTACATTCAGCTAATTAACATATGTGGATAAAATATGTAAAAAAGTTTATATGCATTTTTTTTGCAATTTGAAAACCAGTTTAGATATTTGTCCCTCACTTGACCACAAGTATAAGAGTATAATAATTTGTTTCTATTTTGATTACAGATATAAATTATTATAATTGAATTCTGAGTGAACCCGTATATATAAAGGATTTACTAAAGCCTGAAAAACAGTTGATTAAAAGAAATGAGTATTTTTGACAAAAGAATCAATTACAAACCATTTGAATACCCGGAGGTCCTGAAGTTCACTTCAGCCATGAACAGTTCATTTTGGGTTCATTCGGAAGTCGACTTTACAGCCGACATACAGGATTTTCATTCACACCTTGAAGATGTAGACAGGCAGGCTGTCAAAAGAAGCCTCTTGGCCATAGCCCAGATAGAAGTAGCCGTAAAATCATTTTGGGGAAACCTGTACACTCAGCTGCCCAAACCTGAGTTTAACGGCCTCGGAAGTACATTTGCAGAATGCGAATTCAGGCATTCTGAGGCATACTCCAGACTTTTAGAGGTACTGGGATACAATGACGAATTCAACAATCTAATCAAAGTACCCGTCATAAGGAAACGAATTGAATACCTGTCGCAGGTCCTGGCCAACAGCAAATCACAGGACAAACAGCAGTATCTCATCTCTCTGATCCTTTTTACCATACTCATCGAAAACGTCTCTCTGTTCAGTCAGTTTGCGATCATCTTGTCGTTTACCCGGTTTAGAAGCTACATGAAAAATGTAAGTAACATTATCGCATGGACCTCTGTCGACGAGCAACTACATGCCAATGCCGGTATATACATAATTAACAAAATCAGGGAAGAGCTTCCGGAAATCTTTGACGACAAGACCATAGCACACATAAATGAGGTCGTCAAAAATAGCATAGAGATTGAAACTGAGATCCTGGACTGGATATTTGAAGAAGGGCCCATTAGCAACATCACTAAGGAAGATCTTCTTAACTTCATGAAGTACCGTGTGGACGAAAGCATGGAAAGAATCGGCTTGGAAAAGCAGTATGGCATCACGGACAAGCAATATCAGCCCATGTTGTGGTTTGAAGAGGAAGTATTTGCAAACAGCATGGATGATTTTTTTGCCAAAAGGCCTGTCGACTATACCAAGCATGACAAAAGTATCACCGCAGACGATCTGTTCTAAATAAAAATATACACACATGGAAGAAAGACTTTGGTGGATCAACGAAGAGAGTGAGCAAATCCTAAACAGGGGGTATCTGCTCAAAGGCGAAACTGTGGAAGGTGCCATAGACCGTATTACCACAGCCGCATGTCAACGCCTATATAAGCCCGAGCTCAAAGAGGCCTTTACAGAAATGATCGAACGGGGCTGGATGAGTCTCAGTTCGCCTATATGGGCCAACATGGGCACAGAACGGGGTCTGCCGATATCCTGCTTCAATGTGCATGTACCTGATTCAGTGGAAGGCATCACTCATAAACTGGGTGAAGTCATCATGCAAACCAAGATAGGCGGAGGCACCTCAGGGTATTTCGGAGAGCTGCGTGAAAGAGGAAGTGCAGTCTCAGACAATGGAAAAAGCTCCGGGGCTGTCAGTTTTATGAAGCTCTTCGATACGGCCATGGACACCATCTCACAAGGAGGAGTACGTCGGGGAGCCTTTGCCGCATATCTGGACATAGATCACCCTGATATAGAGGAGTTCCTCAATATAAAAAGCATCGGAAGTCCCATCCAAAACCTCTTTTATGGCGTGTGTGTACCTGATTACTGGATGCAGGAAATGGTAGACGGAGACCGCAAAAAGCGGGAAGTATGGGCCAAATTGCTCGAAAGCAGACAACAAAAAGGCCTTCCCTACATCTTCTTTACCGACAATATCAACCGCAACAAACCGCAGGTCTATAAGGATAAGGAAATGATTATCCACGCCAGTAACCTCTGCAGTGAGATTGCCCTGCCTTCATCTGCCGACGAATCATTTATCTGTTGCTTGTCGTCGATGAATCTCGAACTCTACGATGAGTGGAAAGATACTGAGGCTGTCAAGATGGCCGTCTTTTTCCTCGATGCAGTGCTTCAGGAGTTTATTACCAAAACAGAGAACAACTATTATCTGGCTTCCGCCAATAAATTTGCCAAAAGGCACAGAGCTCTGGGACTAGGCGTTCTCGGATGGCATTCATACCTTCAGAAAAACATGATTCAGTTTGAAGGCATGCATGCTAAGCTGCTTACAGGCACAATATTTAAAGACATATCAGAAAAAGCCGAAAAAGCCAGCCGTGAACTCGCACGTATATACGGCGAACCGGATGTACTCAAAGGCTATGGTCTCCGCAATACAACTCTCATGGCCATAGCACCTACAACCTCTTCATCAGCCATTCTTGGACAGACTTCGCCTGGCATAGAGCCGTTTAGCAGCAATTACTACAAGGCAGGCCTTTCCAAAGGCAACTTCATGAGAAAAAACAAATACCTTAAAAAGTTGCTCATAGAAAAAGGCATAGACAACGAGGATACTTGGAGAAGCATTATGCTCAACCATGGTAGTGTCATGCACCTGGAAGAACTCAATGAAGAAGAAAAGGGAGTTTTCAAGACCTTTAAGGAACTGAGCCAGATGGAAATCATACAGCAGGCAGCCATCAGACAAAAATATGTAGACCAGGCCCAAAGCCTAAATATAAACATACCCTCGGCTCTACCCGTCAAAGATGTGAACCGACTGATTATCGAAGCCTGGAAATTGGGCGTTAAAACCCTCTATTACCAGCGAAGCCAGAGCGTATCCAAGGAACTGGTTACAAATCTGGTTGTTTGCAGCAGCTGTGAATCATAGGTAACCGTGGTGCTCCATTTCCATTGAAGTATGCCTTGACACAAACCGTTTTGTGACGATCTTTGGGTATTCTGTTATTATAAGCCAAAAAATATTTAATTTTGCTTTCCGGACTGAGCAATACTGTCCGTAAAATTATATTTCATATGCTGTATTATCCGGAAAATATAGAACCAAAGTGGAGGCAAAAGTGGGTTGAATCCAGGCTTTACACAGTGGAAAACACCTCTGACAAACCCAAGTTTTATGTACTTGATATGTTCCCATACCCATC
>JAKQGD010000512.1 GCA_029573365.1 Bacteroidota bacterium
TCTCAGCAGGAATAGGTCGAGGTCGGCAGTAAGGCCCGACATCTGCACCTGTACGTTTTGGGTGGCTGTGACCGTAAATTTGTACACCTTTTCAGCTGCAGTGTACAGATTGTAATTGGTACCACAATAACCGCCCGTGACAGTGTTGTAGCAGGAGGTCTGGTTGTTGCCCGTAATGGTTTGTCCGCACTGGATGACCTGGGCATGGCTACAGTTAAACTGTGCTTGCATGACTCCTGCCAGAATGAAACTGAACAAGAAAGTAAAAATGGTTTTCATAAACGAGATTGTGTTTTGAAAATTAATTAATAAGCCTGTGACGTAAGCAAAATGGCACTGTTACAAACTCATTAACATCCTTAACCTGACTTTAACCCCACCCCCTTGTATTTAAGAAAATTTTATATTTTTTTAAATATGTAGAATATTCAATTTTAACATTTAGAAAAGGAAATGTAAAATATTTGCAAACTCAGATTAGTTCATTTACAACGAGTTTGAGTGTAAATTATCGCAATGCAAATGGCCCTTTGACATACCAAAAGATAGCATTTTCGACCTCGCTCAAATAAAAAAAACCGGCCGTGTAAACACAGCCGGTTCGAAAACCCAGAATCATTTTTATAAACACATTACTCGATTAATATCATTTTTCTGGTGGCAGAAAATGAACCAGCCTCAAGCTGATAATAGTACACCCCTGAATTATGCAGACTGGAGTTGGAGATGGTTACAGTGTTGTATCCTTTCTCAAACCTGCCTTTCTGGACAAATACGGCCTTGCCTGTGACATCCATGATTCTGATGGTTACATCAGATGTGGCTGCCAATTCAAAAGATATGTTGGTTGCATCCTTGAACGGGTTAGGCTGGTTTTGGTACAGTATGTTTCTGGCAGCAACGGCACCTTTGTCTCTGTACTGTAGTGCGAGCTGTCTTACTGCTGCCTCCCTGTCATACAACTCTGCTCTGACACCTTCGGTTGACAAGCTTATGCTGCTGGTATTGCCAGCTGACAAAGTCCTGAACTCAACAGTAAACAGTACATCATCTGCACTCACCTCAACACCCTGGGCAACGTCGTAACTAAATGTTATTATACCATTGTGGGCATTGTAAGCATTATAATTAGCTGACTTGAGGTCAAACACTCCTGGTTTGATGCCTGAAAACTCAAGCAAACCGGCGTTAAAATTGAGACCAAACTGAGTACCGGTAATTTCCATATTGT
>JAKQGD010000525.1 GCA_029573365.1 Bacteroidota bacterium
AATCAACTTCAGGTCATTTGGCTCAGACAGAGACAGAGTTATATCGGCAGGGCTCGCCTACATGGAGGGTATGCAAAGCAGGAAGCTGCTCTGTACAGCCAAACATTTTCCGGGTCACGGCGACACAGATGTGGATTCACACCACGATTTGCCGGTCATAAACCACGACAGGTCACGGCTCATGGACATAGAACTTGCACCTTTCAGGGCCCTTATAAATCAGGGGCTTTCCGGAGTCATGACGGCACACCTAAACATACCCTCCCTCGAGCCCTCAAAAGGACTGGCGTCTACCTTTTCATCAAACATCGTATATCGCCTGCTAAAGGAAGACCTGGGGTTCCGGGGGCTTACATTTACCGATGCCATGGAAATGCAAGGAGCTGTAAAAAATTTTCCTAAAGGCGAGGCCATGGTCAGAGCCATACTGGCCGGAAACGATCTGCTCGAGACCTTCATGGATGTGGGCCTTGCAGTAAGTGCCATCAAACAAGCTGTGCTTAGCGGACGTTTATCGCAACAGGCACTGGACTTTAAGGTGAGGAAGATACTCATGGCCAAATCATGGGTGGGGCTCGACAAATACCGCCCTATAGATATAAAGTCTCTCAAAGACAGCCTCAATACCATAGAAGCCGATGTACTCAACCACCGTATGTCACGTGCCAGTATCACCTGCCTGGCCAATGACGAAGGTCTTCTTCCTGTCAGAAATCCAGACCAGAAAATTGCCGTACTCTCTGTAGACAGTGATCCGGGATACAGTGAGTTTTATTCTATGGTGTCCAAATATAGCAGGGCGGACTATTTTCACATCGACAAAAACACCCCAGATTCGCTTATAAACGACATCTTAGGTCGCCTCGAAGGTTATGATTTAAGATTTTGCACCTTCCACTTATCTGATATAAGAGCCGGCAAGAACTACGGCCTCCGCGATGCCAATATCAGCATTATGAACAGGTTGTCTGCAGCTAATAAAAACATAATCACTATTCTGGGCAATCCATTTATACTGGGCAAGGTACCCAGCCTGGCTACCTGCAAAACCCTCATAATGGGTTACCAGCAAAACCGATATACAGAACAGGCAGCAGCACAGATTATTTTCGGGTCACTGGCTCCACAAGGCAAACTTCCCGTCTCGATAAACGGAAATTTTAGTTTTGGCAAAGGAGTACGCTGGGACGCCCTGGACAACCTCAGCTACGGAGTGCCTGAGCTCAAAGGCATAGACAGACAAATGCTGACAGCAGGCATCGACTCTGTGATGAAAGCAGGCATCGCAGCCAGGGCATTTCCCGGCGGCGAAGTACTCGTGGCCAAAGATGGCATGGTGATCTTTGACAAAGCATATGGATACCATACCTATGCCGCAGGCGAAAAAGGACGCCAAACCGAAATAGACTGGAGTGACGCTTCATATCAATCCATAGACGACGCTATGGACAATCCTCTCATTGTGGCCAATGCTCCCGCCAAAGTCCAAAAACAAACTGTGCCTGCAGGCAAAACTCTTATCGGCGACGTGTATGACCTGGCATCTGTAACCAAGATAAGCACCTCAGCCCTTGCAGTCATGCAGTTGATGTCAGAGGGAAAATTTTCGCCTGACGAAAGACTTGGTACATATTATCCGTTATTTTCAGGCACAAACAAGGACAGTCTCATCATAAAGGACCTGCTCACCCACCGGGCTGGCTTGCAGGCATGGATTCCTTTCTGGAAAGACTGCATAGATACCGTGGCCACGATGAAAAAAGCCATTGAAAAAAATCCTGCCCTCGAGTCCGAATGTATGGTTACCATCAAAAAGCCATTTTTTCTCTTCAGAATTTTTGGCAAAAAGCCTAAAAAAACAATCCATTACCTGGAAACAGCAAAAACCAATGTAGCCCTATGGGAAAAGATGCTCAGGCCAGAAACAAGGATATGGAAAAAAGGAATTTTTTCAGAACACCAGGATGCGGCATTCACCGTCAAGGTGCATGACAAACTTTATCTGCACAAAGATTATCGACAGAAAATTATTAAGAGAATAGCCGATTCGCCGGTAAACACCTCACATGGTTATGTGTACAGTGACCTTCACTACTACCTGTATCCGGAAATAGTAAGCCGCCTTACGGAAAAGCCTTTTGACACTTACCTGAGTGATACCTACCGGCAGCTGGGAGCCTTTTCACTCCAATTTAAACCAAAGGATAAATTTCCCGAAGAACGTATTGTACCGACCGAATACGACAGCTTGTTCAGGCAGGTACTTATTGACGGGTACGTACATGACGAAGGAGCAGCAATGGTGGACGGGATTTCCGGCCACGCAGGCCTTTTTGGCAATGCCAATGACCTGTGCAAGCTGATGCAGATGTACCTGCAAAAAGGGCATTACGGTGGCAAAAAATACATCGATCCGGCGGTAGTCACACAGTGCACCTCTTATCAGTTTCCTGAAGAAAAAAACAGACGCGGCCTGGGCTTTGACAAAAAAGATTTTAATCCTGAGGTAAAAAATGCTCCTTCACTGGCCTCAGATTTATCGTTTGGACATTCAGGATTTACAGGTACCTACACCTGGGTGGACCCAGCATACGGACTTGTATATATTTTCTTGTCCAACAGGGTCTACCCTACCCGAAACAATCAGCAAATCAGCAAACTGAACATCAGGACTGTCATCGGTGACCACATCATAAAGTGTATTTTGGCTACCGAAAATCTGGCGGACATAAATAAATAACCCAATAAAAAGACATGGCACTTATATTATCGGTCAATGGCATAAAGCCAAAATTTGGAAAGGAATGTTTTCTGGCTGAAAATGCCACAGTAACCGGCGATGTGGTTATGGGAGACCAATGCTCTGTGTGGTTTAATGCCGTAATCCGAGGTGATGTACATTTTATCCGCATGGGCGACAAGGTAAATATACAGGATGGAGCGATCATCCACTGTACCTTTAAAAAGTATCCTACTCACATAGGCAACAACGTGTCTGTAGGCCACAATGCCATAGTACACGGCTGCACAGTAAAAGACAATGTACTCATAGGCATGGGTGCCATCATAATGGACAATTGTGTCATAGAGTCTAACACCATCATCGCAGCAGGTGCTGTGGTTACTCAAAACACGCATGTTGAGTCAGGGTGCATATATGCCGGAGTACCCGCTAAAAAGGTCAAGGAGATAAGCCAGAACCAGATCACCGGCGAAATAGAGAGGATTGCAAATAACTACATAACCTACGCTTCCTGGTACGAAACCGAACCCAGGTGACGGGACTTAACTGAGAGGATTTATGTCGATTCTCTGATGGGTTTCCCGTATTTTCATGTAAGCCGGAATGACATCCATGATGATGCTTTGCAAGGCCATGATCAGCCTCAGTTTGGTCGTAAACTTATGATGGACTATACTTAGGGTCTGCTGAAAAACTCATAGAGCATATTTATACTGATTGGAGGATGTATTATGGATCCAAGAATAAATTACTAGTTCCAAGATATCCGACCAAATAACTTTTATCCAATAAAGTGCCACCTCAGCCAGGTGGACTAAGTTGAGCACTAAAATAATGCTGGCTACCCAAGATTCACTAGTTTGAGCAAGACGAGCTTTTATACGATTCAATCCATATCCCGTTTTTGCTTGTCCAAATTTTGCTTCGATTGGGTTTCGTTCACCAGGGCTTACATGATTTGACATTGCCTTCTTTGATGGCCTGCCCAATGGTTTGGCCCTTAGCTTGATGCCCTCTTGTTTCAGATAGGCCCTATTATCGCGATTACAGTAAATCTTGTCCGCCAGTACCTGGAGGGGGTAGTATCCAAAGCGAGTTTTATATTTTTCTACACTTTCTACTAGTTTCTTGCCTTCGTTAAAGGCATCCCAGCTATGGTTTTCCAAAAAGGCCATACCATCGACTAACGATACGTTTATTTTTGCTCCAAACTCCACTTTTGCCGTCGATTTGCCTCGCACTATCGGGCGTACATGGGGCTGGTGTATACTTACGATACGGTCATCTACACTATGTGTGCCGGTATCATGCATTCTTTTCTGTTGTTCATACACATGCTGAATAACTAACCAATATTTATAACTTTTTGGGTCCATTGGTATTTGTTGGCAATGATCCAGCAACTCATGGATAGATTTTATATTTCTATGAAGATAACTGAGTTGCTTGCGTATGGCCGATCGTATTTCATTTTTTGTCTTACTCTTTTTCTGTGCTGTTTTTAAATACTCTTTTCTGGCGATTTCCCTGTAATTTCTGGGTTTGACTTCAGCCATACTTCCATCAAATACCATGTCCAATAACTCTTCAGATTTCTCCCTGGCATCGTTTAAAATATTCAAGTCCGTTGGGTACGCAATATCCTGGGGACATGCTGTTGCGTCAACAATCAGACTTCCTTTATGCGTAGTACGGCCGTTTTCATCATCATTTGCCGTGTCTTTTTCCTCATCCTTTGTTATTTGGCCCTTAAGCTTTGCTAAGCTGTCATTTATAGCATTGATTTGTTCCATCCCTAACCTCTTCCTGAACTCAACAAACAACGAGGCGTCAAACGGAGGCACATCGCAAAATGATGAGTAGCCAAGAAAATACTGCATATACACGTTCTCGCTAATCTGGTCAACTACTTCTCGGTCATCTAAATCACACATGTGCTTTATTATAATTGAACCCATTACAACTCGTGGACTCAATCCAGGGCGACCAGTATTCTTTTCCGGAACATACTTTCGGTATATGCTTATTAACTCATCCCACGGTAGCATTTTTGCTAATTTAACCCATCGATTGTCCGGATTCAGTTTCCTGTCAAACGGTGTGTCGAAGCCTTCGATTGTCAACTGCTTTACACTTACATATTTTGTTGTAGGTGCATGCTTTTTTATCAATTTTCGCATTTATCCTTGCACTTGTTTGCGTAAATTTAACCCTAATTATTTATTTTTCAATGGGTTTGAAGTTTCTCAGCAGACCCTACTTACTTCTCTCACAGGGGTGGGCTCGTAAAACGGGATTACTCTTTCTTTTCGTTCAGGACTCAGGCTCCAGGTAGCCATCTCAGGGATGATCGTCATGCCGCCGCTTGCTTCTGTGATATTGATGAGCGACTCTATGCTGCCGGCATTGTATTTTACCTTGTGGGTCTCCATATTACGGAGCTCACAAAGTTTAAGCATCTGATTCCGCATACAATGCCCTTCCTCCAGCAGCCAGAGGTTGTTTATATCCAGATCCTCAGGCAACATGTAGGCCTTGTCTACTTTTTTTTGTGAAAACACTAAAAACTCCTCGTAAAACATGGTATTTGTTATCAGTGACTTTTCGTCAATGGGAGTCACCAGCAAGCCGGCATCGGTTTCTGATGATTTGAGTTTTTGAAGGATAATCTTTGTCGTCGCTTCTTCCACTATGATTTCTATGCCGGGAAATGCCTCAATAAATCTGGGCAAAAAGACGGGAATGATATATGGGGCCAGGGTCGGTATGATGCATACCCGCAGGGTACCGTTGATATTATCATTGTGGAGATCGGAGGCCAGTTTTTCAAGTATCGTCATTTCTTCCAATATCTTCATAGCCTGTGTGGCCAGGACCTCACCCTTTTCTGTAAGTGATATAGGATTGCTTTTTCTGTCTATGAGCATCAGGTCCAGGTCATCCTCCATTTTTTTGATGGCCATGCTGAGGGCGGGTTGAGATACATTGCATTGCTCTGCAGCCACACTGTAGTTTTTTGTAGCTGCCAGGGCAAGGAAGTATTTTAACTGAGCCAACTGTATATTCATAAGTATTTTTTATGTCGGCATAAAATTATTAATTTTTTCTTATGCCCACAAATATTCAATTTTGTTCCGTCAATTGGTCAAATTAAAATCGAAATGTTTCAAAGGCCCTGAATGTCCGTTCAGGGTCTTTTTATTTTACATTCTCCTTATGCTTTTACAGATATTTACAGCCTCATCTATGGCATTCTGGTCGTCGTCAAGGAAGGTAATAATCACAAAAAAGTTGGTATCCGAATCAGGGTCTATCAAGCCCATAACAAACAATTTGACACCATCTTTTTCGCCTTCGGCATAGCCTCCTTTGAAGCCATTGATGTCTATCTTGCTGATGTCATCGATCCTGCCGAGATTCATAGATGCAGCTACAGACATCGTGTAGCCGGTTATGTCCGAATCATCGATGGTTTCATCTTTAAATGGAATAATGGACATTTCCATACCATCACCTGAGGCAGAAAATTCTTCGATGTTATTGACCGTTTCACGGAAATCATCAGCCAGGGAAAAAGAAACGCCATATTCGTCCCACACATAATTGTGCTGTCCTGTAGCCAGGTTAAAGACAAAAAGGAATAAAACAAAAAAGCTTGCTCTAATCATTTTTCAATTGATTTTAAAAGGTTATTTAATAAGGTTAAAATTTCTATAAAGGTACGGCAATTAAAGTCAAGCCGTTTAATATCGAATACAAATATTTTTGGGTTCTGTAAAAAATCTCATAGCCTCCATACCGCCTTCACGTCCCACTCCACTGTTTTTTACACCTCCAAAGGGAGTCCTCAGGTCTCTCACAAGCCAGCAATTGATCCAGACGATGCCAGATTCGATTTTTTCTGCCATCCTGTGGGCTCTGGACAAGTCTTCCGTCCATAGTGTAGCTGAAAGTCCATAGCCTGTACTGTTGGCCCACGCAAGTACTTCGTTTTCTGTGTCAAAAGGTGTCAGGGTAACCACCGGGCCAAAGATTTCTTCCTGGTTGGTCCTGCAGTCAGGCCCCAGGCCTTCGATGACCGCAGGTGATATAAACCACCCATCACCGTTTTTTCCACCCAATTTGACAGGCTTGCCACCTGTAAGAAGTGAACCGCCTTCTTTTCCGGCCAGTTCGATATACGACATTATTTTATCCATATGGGCCCTGGAGACCACTGCTCCCATGTCAGTATCAGCGGCATCAGGAGGGCCTATCTTTAGTGATTCTACCTTTTTGATAAAATCATCCCTGAATTTTTTATAGAGCGGCCTTTCGACAAAAATCCTTGACCCGCAAAGACATATTTGTCCCTGGTTTGAAAACGAAGAACGAACTGAAGTTTTGAGCATTTCTTCATAATTACAGTCTGCAAAAATGACATTGGGATTTTTACCTCCCAGCTCCAGAGAGAGTTTTTTAAACATGGGAGCAGCCACCGTGGCGATTCTTTTTCCGGTAGCTGTACCACCGGTAAAAGATACTGCCTTAACGTCCGGGTGTATACATATGGCTTCTCCGGTTTTCTGTCCCAGACCGTAAACAATATTTAGAACACCCTCGGGAAAAGAAATCTCATGGCAGGCTTTTGACAATAGGTAAGCTGTATATGGAGTGATCTCTGATGGTTTTGCCACTACTGTATTGCCCGATGCCAGTGCAGGTGCTATTTTCCAAGTAAGAAGATAAAGTGGCAGGTTCCAGGGAGAGATACATCCCACCACTCCCAGGGGCATCCTTAGGGTATAGTTGACCCCTGTGCCCTGCATATAGTGTGCCTCTGACGAAAATTGAGTGGCCGCATGTGCAAAAAACCTAAAATTGGCCACGGCCCGGGGTATATCCATGATTTTGGCCAGGCTTACAGGCTTACCAGTATCTTTGCTTTCTGCCATCGCAAACATCTCAAGGTCTCTCTCTATGGCGTCGGCCAGTCTGAGCATCCATAATGACCGGTCTTCATTTTTCATGGCAGCCCACCCCGCAGCCGCATTTTTTGCTGCCATTACAGCATCAGCCACATCCCTCTCATCAGAGTCGGGAATCAGACTGTATACCTGTCCTGTGCCGGGCTCATAATTATCGAGGTATTGACAAGAAACAGGATCTCTAAACTGCCCCCCGATATAGTTGGATATCTTTTCGTATGACATATCTATTGAAATAGGCTGTAAGTCTTAAATCATTCGTTTACTGCCGAAAAATAAAACCCGAGATTACGCCTTAAATGTACAGGCAAAACAGGCAATTCTGACCTCGGTATCAACAGTGTGCTTACATTGTGAAAATCAGCAAAAATATGATGTCTTGCCGCTGTTGTAGCCAGATATTCATGACCTGACGAACCACCTGTACCCATCTTTTTTCCGAGCATACGCATCACCATCTGGGCGTGACGGTATCGCCAGGTAGTGAGGTGGTCATCTATTTCTACCAGCCTGGACAAGAGCATAAACGGAATATGGAGGATAGGTTCATCCCGGTACAAATTGATAAACAAAGCCGCAAGGGTAGCTTTATAAGACAACCTAAGTTTGCCCTCACTGATCATGGCATCGTGTCTGGCCTTATCCATGATGCCTGCAAAATAGGTTCCGGTATCTCCCAGCATCGACAGCCTCATTTGCTTGGTTTCATCTGTCAGTATATCCGTACTCATAATGGCGGCTTTCTCCCTCGACAGCATGGAATTTACAGCTTTTTGATATTCTGCAATAAAGTTGAAGTCTCCGACATCCAGAAAAGGTGTCCTTTCAAGCCAGTCTTCCACTAGCTCAAACAGCGAGTTCCCCTTTTCCAATCCCTCCAGAGTATGTCTCTTCTCTTCAGAAAATACACAGTTGTATGGCTTGTTGTTGTAGGTCGTTCGCATGTTGTCTTTCAGTCCCAGCATCACTTCCATTTCTCTGAACTGAAAACTTTGAAAGCCCGATGCAGGAAAAAGGTAATTTCTAAAATCCAGAAAATCGAGAGGTGTCATCGTCTCCATGACTCCTATTTGTTGTACAAGGAGCTTCATAATCTCAATGATACGGTCCAGCCTGCCTACGGCAATGCCCACATTTTTTTCATTGACATTTCTGGCACTGAAATCACGGATGATGGCTCTGAGCTCAAAGTTTATCTGCTTAAACCACAGCTCATACACCTGATGAGTGATGATAAAGAGCATCTCATCATGTGCCGGCTCTCCCACATCGCTGCTTCTGAGTTGTTGTGCAGAGGTGATCTTGTCTACCTGCAAGTAACTATTGTAATGTACGGACGAATATTTGGAATCAGTGTTCATGGTCAGGGTTTATAAGCGGTGACTTTGATTTCTATAAGAAGGTGGGGATGTGGCAGTTGATGCACAGCCACTGTAGTCCTTGCCGGTCCGTTGTAGTCAAAATACTCACCATAAACTTCGTTATAGCCCCCGAAATCATTCATATTGACAAGAAAGGTGGTCAGGTCCACTATGTCCGTAAGATCTGCCCCCACACTTTGCAGTATTGTCCTTATATTCTCAATGACGGCCCGTGTCTGCTTGCGTATATCCAGCGAAACTGTACCCATCTCGTCTGCTTCTGCCCCTTCAAAAGTATTGTCGGCACGCCTGCTGGAGGTGCCGGAAACAAAAATAAATGGCCCTGAAATTTTTGCATGTGGGTACTTACCCCTGGGTTTTGCCCTGTCAGGCAGCAACTTACTATCAACAGGTGTCATGGGTTCATATAGGTTAGGGATGTAAAAATATATAAATTTGTGTCAGCTATCACCATTTTTACCGAAATTGTGACCGGATAATTTTTTTTAATTTTACAAGTATGAATCTCAACCTTGCAGGCAAAAACGCCCTGGTTTGCGGCAGCTCTAAGGGTATAGGCAAAGCCTGTGCCCACGAACTCGCCGGTCTCGGTGCCAATGTCACTTTGATGGCCCGCAGTGCCGACCTCCTCATCGGTGTCAGAGACGAACTCCAGACCGTGGTCAAAGGCCAGAAACATGATTTCCTCATAGCCGATTCATCAGGTACCGCCGGTCTGCAGTCAAGGATAAAGTCAGTACTGGCGAACAAACATTTTGACATCCTGGTAAACAACACAGGAGGTCCTCCCTCAGGAGCCCTTTTGTCAGCCACTGCAGATGACTTCCTTAAAGCTTACACACAGCATCTGATAGTAAACCACATTCTGGCAGGTTTGCTGGTGCCTGGTATGAAAAAATCAGGATACGGACGTATTATAAACATCATTTCCACTTCCGTAAAGATACCGCTCAAAGGCCTGGGTGTCAGCAATACGACACGGGGTGCCGTTGCATCCTGGGCCAAGACACTGTCCAATGAACTGGCACCATTTGGGATCACCGTAAACAATATCCTGCCAGGAGCCACTGCCACAGACAGGCTAGACGAGATCATTTCCACCAAAGCCTCAAAGATGCTTTCTGACAAGGATACCATAGCCGCAGAGATGAAAGCGGAAATTCCTATGGGACGTTTTGGTTTGCCCTCAGAGATAGCTGCAGCTGTGGCTTTTCTAGCATCACCGGCAGCATCATACGTCACAGGTGTCAGCATCCCCGTTGACGGAGGCAGAACCGGGTCATTGTAACAACTCATTATCCGAATACGTAACCCAAAACACACATGCCTGCAAAATTTTCCCTGGCTTTAATGCTGTTTTTAATGTTTAATGGCTGTCGCCAAAAGGTGGCCACCCCCTCAGCAACAGATATGGTGGAAGCCCACAGGCCTCTGTACCATTTTACGCCTGACAGTATGTGGATGAATGACCCTAACGGATTGGTTTACCATGACGGAGAATATCATTTGTTTTACCAGTATTATCCCGACAGCACAGTTTGGGGACCAATGCACTGGGGACACGCCGTCAGCAGAGACCTTATGCACTGGGAAGACCTGCCCATTGCCCTATATCCTGACAGTCTCGGACTGATTTTTTCAGGCAGTTGCGTCATAGACAGTGCCAATACTTCCGGTTTTGGCCAAAGATCGATGGTAGCCATTTTTACACACCATCACATGGGAAGGGAAAAAGCAGGAGACACAACTTTCCAGTACCAGTCCATAGCCTGGTCTGAGGACAAAGGCAGAACCTTTAAAAAGTACAGCGGAAATCCCGTTATTGCCAATCCCGGTATCAGGGATTTCAGAGACCCAAAAGTGAGTTGGGATCACATACACAAACAATGGGTTCTCATTCTGGCTGCCTATGATAAAGCCATGATTTACACATCCCCGGACCTTATTCACTGGCAGGAGTCATCCACTTTTGGCATACCCGGTGACACCAGACTGTGGGAATGTCCCGACCTGTTTCCCATGACTGTAAAAGGTTCAGGCCAAACCAAGTGGGTGCTTATGGTCAGCATACAGAAACTAGCTCCCAACGGAGGCACGGCCACAAGCTATTTTGTGGGTGATTTTGATGGTAAAAAATTTATTGCCAATCCTAAAGATCAAAAATGGCTGGACTATGGAAAAGACAACTATGCTTTTGTGACCTGGTCCAACCTACCGGGTCCGTTCATCAGGGGTATAGGTTGGATGTCAAACTGGCAATACGCCCAGGCCGTTCCCACCAAAAAATGGCGTAGTGCCATGACTCTGCCCAGAGACCTCACATTGCAAAAGATAAATGGCAGTTATGTCCTTTCTTCAATGCCCACCGCTGAGGTGTTTGATGTTTTTGAGCCTGCAGCGTCCATGGCTATGCTCTCTGACAAGCCGGTGCAGATTCCGGAAGCATGTTACCTCGATGTAAAATGGGTTCCCGGAGCCAGTGAGGAAAAAATTTCAATCTTCAATCAACAGGGAGACACCCTGATCATAGGTTGTCAAAGACAGGAAAACCGCATCTTTGTGGACAGGACAAAAGCCGGAGAATCGTCATTCAGTAAGGATTTTGCCGGGAAGCATTATGGTGTACTACCGGTTTGGAGGGACACCCTTAGCCTTAGGATATTCCTCGACGTGGCCTCCCTAGAGGTGTTTGCCAACAATGGCGAATGCTCCATGACAGAAATATTTTTCCCGGCAACTCCACTTAACATGCTACAAACTGGCACTTCAGCCCAAAACATGTCTGTCGGATTCCGTAAATTGAAGTGATAAAGGATAAAACTGCTGTAGACCTCAGAGATCCTTGTATCAGAGGATGAGCTCCTTGTAGCTGAGTAGGGTATTGTATCCTTTGCCGGTAAAATAAGACTTTACCGCATCGGGACCTTTGTCAGAGGCAGCAAGCACAAAATCTCCGCCCCAGGCACCGAGTGATTTGACAGTACCGCCAAAATCCTGAAAGTGTGATTCCTGTACCTTTTTAAATCCCGTATGGCTCTGTATGGTATCTTCGTGTTTTTTAAGCAAGGCTTCAAAATCTTTGAGCTCGGTCACGGTCCTTATTTCTTCTGTGATGGCAGTGATGGTTTTGACCATGGCAGATTTATTCTTGACTGCCTTGAGGTAGTCCCTGATACCGGCCACGGAGTCCTGCTTTTTGCCCAGATGGACAAAATACAAATGGTCCTTGAATCGGGGGTTAAAATCCACCTGCGTATAGGTGACTTCATCCGGTGAGTTGATATACTCCACAGGGCCGTCAGAAAAAGCACACGCCACATCATATCCCGAGCCGTCTTCCGTTTTAAAATACAGGAGCAATGGATTGACCTCGGCCCACTCCGCCACAAGGTATATGAGCGTACTGCTGGATCCCAGTCCCCAATTGAGCGGAAACTCTACCTGAGTCTCAATCTTGAATCCATTCCACTGGCTTAGAAATTCTGAATTGAGCCGCACAGCGTTTTTAAGCAGCTTCTGTAACCTATCCGAAATCGCCTGATCGGAAGTCGTGACAGCAGAAAAGTCAAACAATGAAATCGTAGACTGAAACCACGGCTTCCCGTTCATGTCCAGACTCTCCCAGATAAGGTCTGAACTGGTCGTCCGCTTGACAACCATTTTCTGGCCCTGCCTGGTAGGCAAACCCAGTGCTTTGGCTCCGTCCAACACTGCATATTCGCCTGTCAGCAGGAGTTTTCCGTGTCCGTAGTATTTCGTTTTGATATGATGGAGGATTTTATGGGGCAAAAATAACCAAACCTTTGAACCTGACAATAATTTTTAAAATTTTTATTTATATATTATGCTAAAAATTAAGAGTTTACATATTGCTATAATCAACAAACCAGCTGGTTATGGCCGCACTGTCTGATTATACGCCATTGATGACTGCTCCTGCAAGCGTCCAAATTATAGAGCGTGTCAAAATTTTCATTGTTTTTCAATAACTTATGCAATTTTATACTAAAAAATTTTGGGCAAATATTTTTTATTGTTGCCAAAGAGTTTACCTTTGCGGCCTCTAATGGAAATCAGTCCGTTACCGAGAAAGAATTCTTAAAGTATAAATCATTAAAAAGTGGATACACTAAGTTACAAAACGAAGTCAGCCAACGCCGCAACCGTACAGAGAAAGTGGTACGTGATTGATGCAGATGGTGAGGTAGTAGGCAGACTCGCTACCAGGATTGCTTCTGTACTCAGGGGCAAAAACAAGCCTGATTTTACCCCGCACGTGGACACTGGCGACTATGTGATCGTAGTCAATGCCGGAAAGGTAAGATTTACCGGCTCAAAACTCAATGACAAGGAATATCAAAGATTTACGGGTTATCCGGGTGGCTTACGCCGAAGGACAGCAAGGGAAATGCTCGATGTTAAACCTGAAATGGTACTGGAACTGGCTGTAAAAGGAATGCTTCCTAAAACAAAGCTTGGCAAGTCCATGATAAAAAAGATGTTTCTATACACCGATGCAAGTCACCCGCATAGTGCCCAACAGCCCGAACCCTTTAAATTTTAAGAATAATGGAAATGATAAACAGCGTAGGCAGACGTAAATCATCTACTGCCAGGGTATATGTCAGCAAAGGATCAGGCAAGATCACTGTTAATGGCAAAGACCTCAAGGAATACTTCCCGATGCCGGCCACTCAAGCCACCATCCTTGATCCGCTCAAAGTAGCAGGAAGCGAAGGCGTTTACGACATCAAGGTCACGGTAGCCGGCGGAGGCTTTAAAGGCCAGTCCGAAGCCATCAGACTCGGAATTTCCAGGTCACTTGTCAAAATCAGTGAAGACAACAAAAAGCCCCTCAAGGAGAAGAAGTATCTTACCAGAGATGCCAGAGAGGTGGAAAGGAAGAAATTTGGTAAACCAAAGGCACGTAAGAGCTTCCAGTTCTCCAAGCGTTAATTTTTACATCCTTTTATTATTCAAAATCAAGTTAAACAAATTAATACAATGAATAAGCCGACATATGATGAGATGTTAGAAGCGGGTGTACATTACGGCCATCTTAAACGTAAATGGAACCCTAAGATGCTTCCTTACATCTTCATGGAAAGAAAAGGTATTCACATCATAGACCTCAACAGAACATCAGAATGCCTTGACAGAGCTGCCTATGCCATGAAACAGATGGCTAAGTCAGGCAAAAAAATCCTGTTTGTGGCAACAAAGAAACAAGCAAAGGATATCGTCGCCACTGCTGCCAGAAATGCCGAAATGCCGTATGTAACTGAAAGATGGCTCGGTGGCATGATGACCAACTTCTCTACCATCAGAAAGTCGGTCAAAAAAATGAATAACATCGAAAAGATGCTCAATGACCCTGCCATCTCCATTACCAAAAAGGAAAGGCTCACCCTTTCAAGGGAAAAGGAGAAACTCGAAAGAGTACTTGGGGGTGTGGCTAACCTTAACAGACTGCCAAGTGCCGTATTTATGGTAGACATTCACCACGAACACATTGCTCTGGCTGAGGCCAAAAGACTGGGTATGAAAACCTTTGCTATGGTCGACACCAACTCTGATCCCAACAAGGTAGATTTTGCCATTCCATCTAATGACGACGCTTCAAAATCAGTAAAGCTGATTACAGAATACGTAATCAATGCCATCAAGGAAGGCCTGGAAGAAAGAAGGGTTGCCAAGCTTGACAGCAAGGAAGATTAATCTTAAGGTTAAATTTTAAACAAAGAAAAAATGAGTGAGGTAAATATTTCAGCGACAGCTGTAAAAGAACTCAGGGAGCAGACAGGCGTCGGCATGATGGACTGTAAAAAAGCCCTGGTGGAAGCCAATGGCGATTTTGACAAAGCAATAGAACTGCTGCGTCTGCGTGGTCAGAAAATGTCAGAAAAGAGAGCCGACAGAGATGCCAAAGAAGGCGTGGTCATTGCTCTCGTATCTGCTGATAACAAAAAAGGTGTAATCGTAAGGCTGAGCTGCGAGACAGACTTCGTGTCTAAAAACGAAGACTTTGTCAATCTGACCAAAGAAATCGCAAAACTCGCACTCGATAATTATCCCGCAGATATGGACGCTCTCCAGCAGGTAACCATGAATGGCATCACCCTGCAGACTGTTATTGCAGAGCAGGTAGCCAAAATCGGTGAAAAAATCGAGATTGCCGACTACCAGAAACTGGAAGCCCCGCTGGTAGCTTCATACATCCACATGGGCAACAAAGCCGGTGTCCTTGTCGGCCTCAATCAGGCTGACGAAAAATATATCGATGCAGGCCGTGATGTGGCCATGCAGGTAGCTGCCATGAAGCCCGTGGCTCTGGACAAGGATGATGTACCACAAGATGTTATAGACAAAGAAATAGAAATAGGCAAGGAAATAGCCAGGGGCGAAGGAAAAGCCGAAGACATGCTTGAAAAAATTGCCATAGGCAAACTAAACAAGTTCTTTAAGGAAAATACTCTTCTTAACCAGGTTTTTGTCAAGGATGGCAAAATCAGCGTGGCAGAATTTCTGAAAACTAAAAACCCTCAGCTGACAGCGACCGGTTTCAGGCACATCAAGCTGGGTTGATGATATTATTTTAAAAAGAGCGGTTTTTTTTACCGCTCTTTTTTTTGCCCTTCCCCACCGAAAACCATTTATTTTACACACTCTATCCAAAACCTGAAAGGTATGTCCCTCAAGTATAAAAGAATCCTCCTAAAGCTCAGCGGCGAATCACTGATGGGAGGCCAGAAATTTGGCATCGCCTCCGAAATGCTCTCCTATTATGCCGAGCAAATCAAAGAACTGGTAAGCCATGACGCTCAGATAGCCATCGTCATCGGTGGCGGCAATATATACAGAGGACTGAGTGCCGAATCATCAGGCATAGAGAGGGTCACCGGCGACTACATGGGTATGCTCGCCACCTGTATCAATGGCATGGCTCTGCAAAGTGCTCTGGAAACAGCAGGAGTCTACACCAGGCTCATCGCTGCCATAGAAATGCGGCAGATAGCCGAGCCCTACATACGCAGACGAGCCATCAGACACCTGGAAAAAGGCAGAGTGGTCATCTTTTGTGCCGGCACAGGAAGCCCTTATTTCACTACAGACTCGGCAGCAGCCCTCAGGGCCAACGAAATCAATGCAGAAGTCATACTCAAGGGTACACGTGTCGATGGCATCTACGACAGCGATCCCGAAAAAAACCCGGAAGCCGTCAAGTTTGACCAGATATCTTTTTCCAAAGTCATCAGCATGGGCCTCAGCGTCATGGACATGACTGCTTTTACGCTCTGTCAGGAAAACAACCTGCCTATCATAGTCTTTGACATAAACAGACCAGGACATCTGACCCGCATCGCCCAGGGCGAAAGCATAGGAACTTTGGTCGAGTAATTGTTGTTACGTTTCAAATGTATTAGTTCATGGCAAACTGGAAAGCCGCCGGGCAGGCATTGGTATACAGTTGGATGGACCCTTTTGTCAAATGGTGCATAAGGGTAGGTATCACACCCAATATGATCACTTTTACCGGACTGTTAATCAATATTATCGCTGCTGCGGTTTTTATCTTCGGTGCCGAAAAGAAAGACCGCAGTGACCACCGCATCCTGGGGCTCGCAGGAGCTGTAATCCTGTTTGCAGGCCTCTTTGACATGCTGGACGGCAGGCTCGCCAGGGTAGCAAAACAGGATTCCAAATATGGAGCCCTTTACGACTCAGTACTCGACAGATACAGCGAGATGTTTATGTTTCTGGGCATCTGTTATTACCTGATTGCAAACCATTATTTCCTAAGCTCACTTTTTGCCTTCATAGCCATGATCGGCTCCATTATGGTAAGTTATACAAGGGCACGGGCCGAGGGTCTGGGTCTCAAAATGGCCGACGTAGGCTTCATGCAGCGTCCCGAAAGGATTCTTCTCATAGGCATCAGTGCCATACTTTGTGGCATCATGTCAGGACTTCTTGGCAACGATTTCAAAATATCGGTCAACTGGCTGCCTTTCCCCCTTATCGAGGTTATCAGCTTTTTTACTTTTCCCATTTTTATCCTTGCCGTCCTGGCAAACATCACTGCTGTTTCAAGGTTAAAACACGCTGAGAAAATGCTCTCAAACAGTTAATCGCCTATGAAAAGACGATTAGGTCAACTCAAGGCGGGATTTTTACCACTGGAAAAAGAGCACCTGCTGACGCTCAGCGTCTTTGCCCTTGCCTATATCATATGGACAACTTCCGTTGTTGGATTCAGACAGGACCACCTGATCTTTCTGCTCTTTATATGCATCATGATTTTGATACACAGGTGGACCCGCACCCTCGTTTATTCCTTTGTGTTTTTTGCATTTTTCTGGATCATTTATGACTCGATGAGGATATATCCCAATTACCTCGTCAATGATGTCCACATCCTCGAACCTTACCAACTCGAAAAAAGCCTCTTTGGTATAAATACACCTGCTGGCACACTCACCCCAAACGAGTATTTTGAACAAAACTCAACCTGGTTTCTTGACCTACTGAGTGGCCTTTTTTACCTTACATGGGTGCCTGTACCCGTGGCCCTGGGCATTTATCTGTTTTTCAAAGACAAAAAAATGTTGCTCCATTTCAGCGGTGCCTATCTGTTTACCAATCTTGTAGGCTTTATAATTTATTACACTTACCCGGCAGCCCCGCCCTGGTATTTTGCCAAATATGGTGTACAGCAATTGTTTGACATCCCCGGAGATGCTGCCAGACTCACATATTTTGACCGCATTATTGGGTATCCGCTTTTCAGCAATATGTACACTAAAAATTCAAATGTCTTTGCTGCCATACCATCGCTCCACGCTTCCTATCCCGTGGTCACTTGGTATTATGCACGTAAGGAAAAACTAAAATGGGCTACTATTCTTATCTTTCTGGATATCCTGGGCATCTGGTTTGCTGCTGTATATACCAACCATCACTATGTCATAGACGTATTATTGGGCCTGCTCTGTGCCATCACCGGAATCCTGATCTACGAAAAATGGCTGATGCAGACCGCCTTCTCCAGGTGGCTGGACAGATACATCGGCTTTTTCAACAGCAATAAAAGAAAGACAACATGAAAACAAAAGTATCCATCAAAGGGGCCGAGTTTTATGCTTTTCACGGCTACTACGAAGAGGAACGCAAAGCCGGAAACACCTTTGTCGTAGATGCAGAGGTCACCCTTAAAACCTTTGACTCCTCCGATGACAACATACAGGATACTGTAAACTACGAATCCATGTACCACATCATAAGCCAGGAGATGGACCGCACCCAACAGCTCCTCGAAACTGTTGTTTACAACATCATCACAAGATTTCGAGACGAACTCGTTAATGTGTCTTCAGCGACTGTCAGGCTCGAAAAAATGGCTCCACAACTCGGCGGAAAAGTACAAAAGTCAGTCGTAGAGATGGAATTTTAAATGGTAGGTTCCCTACAATTTGAAATTTTCCGTTGTATTGTAATACTTATATCAGGCTGCAATTAATAATTTGCACTGGTATTTGAATAAAATGTTATACTTTTGAAAAGAAAACTTTTCGAAATGAAGATTTACCTCCCGCTTTTTCTGATATTTTTTTCAGTCAATCACTGGTGTCTCGGTCAGAGTAAAACCTTTGTAAATCCACGCAATACCTG